>JANNCG010001389.1:0-10878 GCA_031386385.1 Myxococcales bacterium | reverse complement strand
CCTTAAAGTGCGCGCCGTTATCGTGGCTGACAACAACCGCGCCTGAGCGGCCAACGGTGATCACGTGGCGACCGTAGCCCCAGACACCCTGCAGCGTGTTGTGCTGTGGTGTTGGATAGCGATAGTCCCATCGAACCATCGTCTGTCGCGGCCGCGGAATGGTCGGAGGATTTCTTTGCGACAGCGCGATCACGCCGCCGATCAGAGTGACGCAAAGTGCACCAACGCCTAAAAGAACTTTTCGTCCGCTCGCGCGGCCTTTTTCATCGGGAGAAGCCATGAGTGTATTGACCCGGGAGGGTGCCACACTCTGCGAAAAGATGGGGATGTAGATTGCGTCCTGAGCTCGAGAGCCCGCCACTTTACCCCACTGTGAGTCGGCTTGAGCGGCTAAGCGCTGCCCTTGATCGCTGAGCGCAGGGCTCGAAGGCCTCGTCGATACGCTGGCTCTGTAAGTATCTTTGCGTTGGGTCCCATCCAAAGATGGTTGCCACGCCACGCCACTCGACCGCTAAACAGCCCGCGAATCACAAGCCAGATGTTGATGTACGGTCGCAGCAACACCACGGCGAGGTACTTGCTCTCGACCCCGCGTCCGCGGACGGAGTAGGCAACGTAGTAGTCGAAGGTGAGCTGCATAGCGGCTCCGAGCAAAAAGATTGCTGCGCTCTTGAGGGACGGGACGCACAAAAAATATGCCAACGTTGTGTGAATGGGTGAAGCGAAAAGCAACTCAAGAATCGCGCCGTGTGGGACGACGCGCCAACGAATTTGCGACCAACGCAGGTGTCGGTTGTAAAACTTATTGATGTCTCCGTCGCAGTTGACGTTTTGGACAGCGAGAGTTCCAAGGTGTGTCTTGTAGCCGTGCGCCATCATGGACGTGATCAACATTTCATCGTCGGCGAAGTATTGACCGATCTTGTCCCAGCCGCCGACCTTCAACAGAGCTGCTTTGGTCACCAGCATGGATTTGCCCGGAACTGCCACCCGCGCAAAAGAGAACTGAATCGCGTACGTGCTGAGAATGACGTAGCAATTTTGCTGAAAATTCTCGAGCGCGCTGCCCAGCGTTCGCTCTCCATCCCCGACCACCGGAGATGCAACCAGCCCGGACCCAGGCTCACGAAGTTTGGCCATCATGTCCCACAGCGTGTCGGGGTGCACCTTCGTGTTGCTGTCGCTTAGCCACCAGTTTTCGTGTTTGGCGTGCTGCGCCAGATACTCCATCTGCGAGATCTTTGGAGACACGTGGCGACCATCGCCTGTGACGAACAGAGCACTGTCGATCGTGGGGTACTTTGCACGGACGCGCTCGATCACCGCAAACGCAGGATCGCTTTCAGTTCGCACACCAAACAAAAGCTGTGTTTTGGGATAGCGGACGTTGAAGTAGCTCTCAAGGCACGCCTCAAGCTCATCATCATTGCCAGCACAGGGCTTCAGGATCGTGACAGCGGGCCACTCACCCGCGGGCATCTCGCTCTCGCTGGGTGAGTTGTAGCGGCGACCGCGTCGCAGCTCAACCAAGCACGCAAACACCAACCAGATGTAGAGTGTGAAGGAAGCTGCGGTCATCCACTGCAAGACGGTCTCGGCGTTGGTGATCATGCGGATAATTCCTTACGAAGGTCTTACGTTAGAACAGTGACTTAAGTTGCAGCGTATACTTGAATCATTTGACTGCGTAATTTCCAGTCAAAATGAAGCTTTACGTGCGTGAATAATCCTGCGCACTGCGAAGCGGTCTTCGCGATGCGACTGCCCACGAGCCCCCCGCGGGATCTGTTAGACTGGCGTCCAGGTTCAGTTGTTTGACTCTCACTGCCACTTGGATGACCCAAGGTTTGATGCCGATCGAACAGCGGTTTTAGCCGCCGCTCAACACGCCGGACTACAGGGAATGATTGTCCCCGCAGTTCACCCAGAGAGCTGGAACAAAACAGTCACTTGCGCCATCCCTGGCGAGTCGTGGGTCGCGCTTGGTGTGCATCCTTATGCTTACAACTCACTGACAGATGCACAAATCGCGACGGCCTTGGACTCGCTCCGTACGCTGATTCCACAGCACCGTGACAAGATCGTCGCGATTGGGGAGGTAGGCTTTGATGGCGCGCTAGATCGTGTTTTGGCACCCCCTGAGCGTCAAGAGCGGATTGTCCGATGGCACGCAGAGCTGGCGCTGTCGCTGGATCTTCCATTGGTCCTCCATGTGTTGCGTGCGCATGAGCAGGCGTTGCGGGTGCTCAAGTCGGTGCCGCTCCGCCATGTACCCGGCGTGATTCACAGTTACTCCGGCGGCCCTGAACTTGTGAAGGCCTACGTAGATCTTGGATTTTATCTGTCATTTGCAGGATCGATCACCCGCGATCGTGCGATCAAACCGTTAAGGGCAGTGCAGCAAACCCCAGCGGAGCGGCTCTTGGTCGAGACCGATGCGCCGGATCAGCGGCCCACCGGCGCGATCGGCGGGCTGCAGCCAGATCGCTGTGAGCCTTCGCATTTGACTGGCATCATTCAAGCTGCAGCGCGGGCCCGACAGAGCTCGTATGAAGCGATCGACGAGCTCACAACGACAAACGCGAAGCGCCTGTTTCGCTTGTAAAATAAGGAGAATAAATTACAGGGACGCGCAGAGTTCTCTGACGCGATGAGTGAGCGCGGTGCTTAAAACATCGAGCACCGAGTCATCCGCTTCGCATTGACTGACGCCGCGAAACCACGCCTCTGTACCGTTGAGTCGAGCGTCATCCAGCCACACCGTGAGTCGCTCGCCGCTCAATGGATTGCGAAACCAATCTTCTTCAAATTTCTCACGCAGCTCAAGCCCGGCCCACGCGCCGAAGAGCTGTCCCCACAGCTTTGTCTCTGCACAATCAGCGAGGATATTTGCCGCTTGATGAACCGTCCAGCTGGGCTCTTGAGCGCAGGCAACCGAGTTAAACATCAGCTCGCGATAACGCTCACTGAGCTGAGACTTTTCGTTGAGTACGTCGTGGGCAAAAAGTGCCAAGGCAGCGTTTGAGCGCAACTCGTACAGCCAGGTGTGCAAGCCCGCTCGCGTGATCCACTCAAGCTGTGAGCGATCAACGCCGAACTCGCGATGCGCAAAGCTCTCAGTGAAAGCCGTCTGCTCAACCAACGCAGCAAATGTCTGTGCCGCGACCTGGTCTGCGCCCCAGCGGTGTCGGGGTTGCACCTCTGCCCAACCACGGGCATAGCTGATGGCGCACCCCAGCTTGTTGGCGATGGTCAAGGTCCCGCGAAGACCGCAATTTTCTTCGCCAAATACTCGGACGCGGTCGCTTGGGGCCAAGATGATTCCGCTGGCGTTGTGTCGACTGAGTCCGATGTGTTCTTGCAGCAATGTGTGGTCGAACTGCAAGCCGCAACGATGGACCCATCTGAGACAGCTCGCGGGGCGATCACCCATCGCAATGAGCCCCGCAGCCCGCGGATGAAAGAGAGTGTGAACGCGCTCTTCCCAGCGCAGCGAGCGTCGCGGAGTCTCAATCCCGGACTGCTTCAGTGCCCAAAGATCCGCTTCGACAAACGCGTCGTTGGTCACTGCCAACACGTTCTGCGCCACGGCAACGGTCTGCTCGTTGAAGGTCAAACCGAGTGAGCGAAAGAGACCATGTTCTCCGTTGGATTGCAGGGTTTGATGAAGCTCGCGAAGCGTCTGTACGGCCTCACGTGCGTGTGCAAAAGTGTCCTTCGCTCGCTCATCGGCGAGCTGCTGCAAAGCTTGGCGCTTGGCACCATTGGTCTCGGACTCAAGCCACCGTTGCAGGCTCGCAGGCGTGAACGCGTCTTGCATCGGTAGAGCTAACGGAGGCGTGCGCCAAGCCTCTGCGAGATCGTCGGTGATGGGCTCGAGTTGGTCTTTCACATGGGCCCGCGCGATGAGTATTGCGAGCGATCGGTCTGTCTTTAGTGCGCGCTCGTAGTGCGAAAATATCTTGTGTCCGCGCAGTACGGGTCTGTCAGTGACAAGCCTGTGTGCGAGATCCTCAACGGCTTCGAGTGATGGCTTTTCGATGGACATTCTCAGCTATTGTCTTGCAGATCGTTGAGTACAGTCAGTCCGCGTGAGCGTGATGTGGATGCGTCGGTGATTCCAATGGCTTCGAAGGCTTTTTGGTACGCGCGAAAGTTGGCGCCTGCCTTCACCGCAGCATAAACCGCGAGCCCCTCACGTGCGCCGCCTTGGGCCAAGACATACTCGACCCAAGCCCAACGTGCGCTTGTGGGACGCACATCTGCGCGACCCCTGAGCCCTTTGCGGAGGCGTTCGAGTCGTCGTTCAACGACCTTGATCGACGCAAAAGGCAGCTTATCCATGGGCGTGTTTCGCTTGGAGACAAAGGGCGCGATGCCGAGGGCAATTGGATTTTTCTTTGATAATTCGCCAACAAAAGTGATGCACTCTTCGATGTCGTCGTCCGTCTCAGTGGGGAGCCCGATCATCAGGTATAGCTTGAGAGTTTTCATTCCGTGGGCGCGTGCAAGATCGGCACAGCGCTCAAGGTGCTTCTCTTTTGCGTGCCGCTCGAGCATCACGCGAAGACGCTCACTCGGTCCGTCCATCGCGGTGGTGAGGGTTCGATAACCACCACGCTTGAGAGCTGCGACAAATGGATCGGTGAGGCGATCGGGCCGAAGTGATGAGAGTCCAACACCAAGCCCTCGGTCTGCGAGGGTGTTCACAATCTCGACGATTTTGGGGTGATCGCTCACCGCCGCACCCACCAACCCCACCTTCTTGGCTCCCTCTGGAATCAGCGATAAAATCTCATCTGCGGGCGCCAAACGCATCCCTCCGTTGGTGCTTCGGCGCATGACGCAATACGTACATCCCCGAGAACAGCCGCGCTCGGACTCGATCAAAAACATGTCCGATAGCTCGGTGTCAGGCGTCAGGATCTGCGAGTAAGCGGGCAGTCGATCGCATTTAGCGATGGTGGCCAGCGTCTCGCCGTGCAGTGACGGGACCCACACGTTGGGGTCTTGAGCGAGGGCTTTTAATCGCAGTTCGTGTGTATTTTCGCTCAACAAAATCGCGACAACGCGATGGATGACGTCCTCCGCTTCGCCCATGACCACAGCGTCGGCGAAGTGAAACAGCGGTGTTGGATTCGAAAACGTCAGCGGTCCCCCCATGAGCACAAATGGGTGGCTCCGTGAGTCGCGATCGCTCGCCAACGCAGGAATCCCACCCAACTCAAGGACTTGAATCACCCCTGCGAGCTCGTTTTCGTACGCGACCGAGAGCGCCACCACGTCACAGTTGCCCAGCGGTCGTCGGGTCTCATACGTATGAACGCGATCGTTGTGCAGCTGCGCGTCCTCAATGTCATCGGGCAAAAATGCACGCTCTGCGCAAACGTCTGGGTGCGCGTTGAGCTCACGGTAGATAGTCTGAAACCCAAGCGAGCTCATCCCCACGTTGTAGGGTGACGGGTAGGTCAGGGCGACGCACAAGGGCGCGGATTTATGGAGGGTCCCTCGTTCGCGAGAGAGCCGATGGGCAACGGGATCACGCAGGCTCATAGGGTCTGACGGGGTGTGCAACGATTGCGAGGTTGTGTTGGTCGGTGCACGGGGAGGATGTAGGTCAAAGGGCGCAACAGAAAGAACTTTCGCAAATAATTCAATTTCAAAGAGAATATTGCATACTCTCACCTTCGGCATGTTGATTGCTCGGTAGTTCTATCATTTTCTGCGATTTGGGCTTTGTTGGGCCTGTCAAATCGGGACTCTCAATTTTTACGGTGATTGTTGGACGAGGTCTCTCGTTCGACGGAGGCAAACAGGAGCGATGACGTCCTGGTGGCAATATAGTTCATGGTTGATGGCGGCGACAGTGGTCGCAGCGTGTGGATCTGGCACTGAGAATTCTGTAGAGAACCCTCTGGCCGAACGAACGCGCACTGTGTCGCAGCTCACGCAGCCATCCACAACGCTCAATCACGCGACGCAGGTCGGACAGACCGCGGCCACGCCAACATTGCCTGTGGATCCACACGCGTGCGCGCGTCGCTCGGATGGCCCACCGTACTCGTGCTTGACTTGCACGGTGGGGTCGGACTGCGATCTTGGGGTCCCATGTCGACGCGGTATCACCACGGCGTGTATTGCTGATCGACCGATCTGCGGAGACAACGGTCCGTTGATGGACGGGACGACTTGCGGGGCGATGGGCTCTGCGATGGTTTGCACCGGTGGCATGTGTGGTTGTGCGGTTGGACAGACATCGTGTGGAGGGATCTGCCGGCCAACCGGTGCGTTTTGCTCACTTGGTGTCGGTGGCTGCGCTCGCGCGGGGACCATTGTTTGCTCCGGTCCTGGGACCACGATCTGCAATGCCGTCGCTGGTGCTCCCGCGCCGGAGATCTGCAACGGGATCGACGACGACTGCAACGGGATCATCGACGACATCACTCCTGCAGCCTGTCAGCCTTCTGCGTGTACCGTGGGACGAACGTACTGCATGGCGGGTGTCTTGGCCTGCGCGGTCACTGGAAATGTTGCGATCAACACCGTGTGCACGCCCCCTGGTGGCGGCATCTGTGACGGCGCGGGCTCTTGCGTGTGTCGCGTTGGAACCTCGAACTGCTTTGGTGTTTGCACTCCTGGCGTGGGTTCTGGCTGCGTTGTGGGCACTGGTGTTTGCACTCGCTTTGGCGGGCTCATTTGCAACGGAGCAGGCACAACAACATGTAGTGCCACTCCTGGTGCGCCGACAGAGCCTGTTGAGACCTCGTGTTTAGACGGGCTGGACAACGACTGCGACGGACTGACGGACGCTGCGGACATCAATTGCAATCGACCGGGCGATCGTTGCCCAAATCCCATCGATGTGCGCCTAAATCCTGCAGGAACACCCACGCGATTTAGCGGTGACAGCTCTCCATTTAACCACGACATGACGGGCAACTGCGGCGCGTCCAACACTGCGCCCGACGTATTTTATCGCTTCACCATCGCGCAAAGATCGATCGTCTACGCACACGCATTTGGAAGCGCCTATGACATCGTGTTGTTTTTTAGCTCTGGTTGTGGAGCCAACCAGCCTGGTGGCTTCGCGTGCAACGATGATGGTTGTGGCACACTTCAAAGCCAGCTGTATCAAGTGATGGATCCAGGGACGTACTACCTAGTTGTGAGCGGATTTGCAGGCTCACGTGGGCCGTATACGATCGAGATGCAGACACTTCCAGCGTCGGCGTTTGTGTCGCAAATTCCTGAAGGACTGAGCTTTCTTGCGGGCAACACCGCGGGTTGGCCCAACCTTCACTCGCCGACTTGCGGCTTCTCCAACGCCCCAGATCACACATACTTTACGACGTCGTGCTGGTATTCTCCAGGCGGATTCTATTATGCCTGGGGCTGCGGCGGCACAGCGTATGACAGCGAGTTTCAGTTTCGCCAGGGCAACTCTGGGATCACAAGCTGCAACGATGATTGGTGTGGTTTGCAGAGCTACATTGATGGGTTTCGCGCTGGAGGCGCCGGGATCAACGCGTTCTATGTGGATGGCTATTCGAACGGACAGGGCTTCTACACCGCGCAGGTTTGGCTTCCTTGAGGTAATGGGCTGATGAAAATATTGAAATTCGTGAAACATTCAGTCGCACAAACTTCGGTGAAATACCTCGCAGTTTGCGTCTCGCTCGCGCTTATGGGCTGTCCTGCTAAGCCCGTTCAAACGGAAGAGATCGACGTCCCCGCGACGCCTCCTCGTGACGCGAGCGGTGATCGTCCGTCAGTGATTCGGCCAGATGGAAACGTGACGCCCATCCCCGATGGCGGACCAGGCCAAGATGCACGCATCGCGGACTGCCCCATGGGCACTACCCGATGCGGTGATGCTTGTGTGTCGCTCACCATCGACTCGATGAACTGTGGGGCTTGTGGGACTGTCTGTCCGATGGGTCGCGTCTGCCAAGCTGGAAGCTGTCTCGCGAGCATGTGCTTGCCGGGGCAATCGATGTGTGGCGCGACCTGCGCCGATCTGACCTCGAGTGCTGCAAATTGTGGTGCGTGTGGGATGGCGTGCGCGGCGGGTCAGGCCTGCGTCATGGGTCGCTGTGTTGCGGGCCCAACCTGCATGATGGGCGAAACAGCATGCGGAGTCACTTGCGTCGATCTTCGCACCAGCCTTGCCAACTGCGGGGCGTGCAATCAAGCGTGTGCCGCTGGCATGGCGTGCAACGGTGGGATGTGCGTGATGCCATGTCAAAATGGCCTGATGCGTTGCAGTGGAAACTGCATTAGCACAAGCAGCGACGTCGCCAACTGTGGCGCCTGTGGCAACCGCTGTCCGGCCGGTGAGTCTTGCGTCAGTGGTGCTTGTGTGAACGTGGCGTGTATGGCTCCGCTGCGAATGTGCGGCGCGGTTTGTCTTGATGTTCGCAACGACGCTCGCAACTGCGGAGCTTGCGGGACAGCTTGTGCTGCAGGCCAAATCTGTTCGGCGGGCGTTTGTGCTGCCAACCCGTGCCCCATGGGTCAGCTGAGCTGCGGAGGTGTGTGCCTCAATCCAAGCACCAACAACGACCACTGTGGTGCGTGCTTTAACGTTTGTGCTCGCGGTACCACGTGTCGCGCTGGTGTCTGTGCTGCGGGATGCCCTGTAGGGCAGACCTTGTGCAACGGTGCGTGTGTTGACCTGCAGACTGAAGCGGCCAACTGTGGTGCGTGTGGCAACCGTTGCGCAGTGGGCTCTATTTGCCAAGCGGGGGCTTGCGTGGTCGGCTGTGGTGCTCTCACAATGTGTGGCGATAGTTGCGTCAATACGCAACTCGACCTTCGCCACTGCGGCGGATGCAATCGGATGTGTCCCGCAGGTCAAGGGTGCAGCGCCGGTGTTTGCGGCGTTGTGTGCAACGGGATGGGGCAAGTGAACTGCGGTGGACCTGGCTGTTCGTTTATCACAAGCGATGACAACAACTGTGGTCGCTGTGGCAACGTCTGCGTTGGTGGAACACACTGCGACAATGGCGGATGTGTGATGGGCTGCAGGATGGGAATTACCGTCTGCAACGGGATGTGCATAAATCTCAGAAGCAGCGATCTGAACTGCGGTGGCTGCGGAATTCGCTGCCCGGCGGGTCAAACCTGCCAAGACAGCGTCTGTCGCTAGGGGCGTTTTTAGGGGTTCGTTTGGCCGTCCAAGAGGGGTGACAACGGGAGTGCGGTTTTTGTCAGAACGGTGTTAACCTTCTGGGCGAAAACATGTCCGCTTCTCTAGAAATGAGCGCAAGCGCTCACAGTGCGACCCGTACCAGCAACGCCAAACTCGATGAGCTGTTGAGCAAGCTCAAAGACAAGGCAAAGACCTTTGCGCGCTTGAGTGCCACGGATCGCGCGAAGCTTGTGGAGGCGTGTATCCCGCGCTTGCTAGAGTGTGCACCTGCGTGGGTGGATGCGGCGGTGAAGGCCAAGGGGCTTGTTCCGGATTCGCCGAGCACGTCTGAAGAGTGGTTTGGTGGGCCCATGACCACCGCGCGCAACCTTCGTTGGCTCGTGTGGAGTCTTCGCGAGATCGCCAAAAACGGAAAGCCCACCTTGGGCGCAGACCGCTTGGGTACCTCACACGATGGGATGAGTACGGTGAGGGTTTTTCCTGGTGATTCGATGGACTCAATGACCATGGCGGGGATCACGGCTACCGTGCGTATGCTCCCGAAGATCGATCATCGTGAGGTCGTCGAGAAGCAAGCGAGCTTTTATAGCAAGCGTGAGCCCGAAGGGGCGGTCTCGTTGATCTTGGGTGCGGGCAACGTGGCGAGTATTCCTCCGATGGACGCGCTGTACAAAATGTTTGTCGACGGCAACGTGTGCCTGGTGAAGCTCAACCCCGTGAACGAGTACTTGGGGCCCTTCTTTGAGCGCGCGCTTGCGCCGCTTGTGGACGCGGGCTACTTGGCTTTTGTCTACGGTGGCGGTGAAGTGGGCGCGTATCTCGTGAATCACGCCATGGTGGACGATGTGCACATCACGGGCTCCGATCGCACGCATGATTTGATCGTCTGGGGACCCGCCGGCGCAGACCGCGATCAGCGTATCGCGGCGAACAACCCGCTGCTGAAAAAGACCATCACCTCAGAGCTTGGTTGCGTGACACCGGTGGTGATCGCCCCCGCAGTCTTCTCTGAAAAAGAGCTGGATTTTCTCTCGCAGAGTGTAGCCGCGATGGTGGTCAACAACGCCAGCTGCAACTGCAATGCAGGCAAGATGTTGGTCACAAGCAAGACTTGGCCGCAGCGCGAGAAGTTTCTCTCGTTGCTCAAGGGCGTGTTGAAGCAAGTGGCGTCGCGCAAGGCGTACTATCCGGGTGCGTTTGATCGCTATGAGTATCTCGTCAGCGGTCGCGAGGCATCAGCGGTTGAGACCTTCGGCGACAAGACCAAAGAGAACCTCCCGTGGACGCTTATCGCGGGGCTCGATTCAACCTCTGGTGATCGACTGTTTACCACCGAGCCGTTCTGTCCGATTGTGAGCGAGACAAGCCTCGCTGAGAGCGATCCGATCGCGTTTATTCAGGCCGCGACGAAGTTTTGCAACGACACCCTCTGGGGCACACTCTCGGGTGTCATGATTGTGCATCCTTCGATTGAGAAAGATCCTGCGGGTGCAAAAGCTGTGGATGAAGCGGTCGCCGCGCTTCGGTATGGAGCGGTTGGGATCAACCAGTGGACCGGCTTAGTGTATGGGCTCGTGACGCCGCCGTGGGGCGCTCACCCATCGAGTACGCTTGCAAATATTCAAGGTGGATTGGGTTGGGTCCACAACACGTTTATGCTTGAGGGCATTGAGAAGGTTGTCTTGCGCGCGCCCATTACGATGGCGCCGAAGCCGCCGTGGTTTCCG
>JANNCG010001337.1:0-4498 GCA_031386385.1 Myxococcales bacterium | reverse complement strand
CGCCCGTGTCCGCCGCTCGCGTAATAGACGATGGCGCCGGACAATCCTTCCGGCGGCGTGGCTCGCGTCTATCTTGGGAGCGCGACAGGTCTCTCGGACGCGTTCGCTGTTGAGTTGGCTGGTCGTTCTGCGCTGGGAAGTTTTGGCGCGTCTGTTGCGAGCGCCGGTGACGTGAACGCAGATGGCTATGGCGACATCGTGGTAGGCGCGCCGACCACGACGATGGGCAGTTGCCAAAGCTGCGGGAGTGCGAGTGTTTTCTTAGGCAACGCACGCGCTGTTGAGCCCACCGCCGCTGTAGCGATCATCGGAGCGGCACGTGGCGACACGTTCGGACTGACCGTGGCAAGCGCGGGGGACGTCAACGCCGACGGATTTGGTGACCTGATCGTCGGAGCGCCAAACGCGAGCCCTACGCCAGAGCGGCCTTCGGGGACCGCCACCATTTTTCACGGAAACTCGGGAGGGATTTCACTCGCCGGAGTCTCGGTGAGGCTTCGAGGCGCAGCGGTTGGCGACGGCTTTGGTTGGTCCGTCGCGCGGGCGGGAGATGTGAACCAAGACGGCTACAGCGATGTGATTGTGGGAGCACCATTTGCCGAGGTTGCACAAAATCCCAGCGCTGGCACTGCGAGCGTGTTTCTGGGCACAATGGCTGGCATCACAGTCACGCCTGCCAGAGTTCTAGGCGGTGAAAATGCAAGCGATAACTTCGGGTACGCAGTTGCAGGCGCAGGGGATGTAAACAGCGATGGCCCCGATGACATCGTCGTTGGTGCGCCATTCTTTGGACGTGCAAACATGATGAACGCGGGCAGCACGAGCGTGTTTCACGGCTCCATGAATGGGATCGCCGCAAACGCAGCGGTCGTGATGGTCGGCGAGGCTGGGGGTGGTTTTGGATTCTCAGTCGCGGGTGCAGGGGACGTCAACGGCGACGGCTTCGGCGATCTGATCGTGGGTGAACCATTCTTGGTCACGAGTGAAATGCTACACACCGGTGTCGCCGCTGTCTTTCACGGCTCCATGAGTGGAATCCCCGCCACCAGCACAAAACAATACAACAGCGGCGCAGCGGCTGAACAGTTTGGGTTCTCCGTCGCGGCCAACCGATATTCATCTCCATTCGTGTGCGATTTTGCACACTCTTGTATCACCAATCGGAGGTGGCTGTGAGCGCACTCATTCGAGCCTTCGCATTCGCGATTTGTGCCACTGCCGGCTGCGTCGGAGCGCCGCGCATCGACGCGGGCTCAGACGCCGACGTCCCGCTCGCGCCAGACGCGCCAGACGTGGCGAACGTGGCGGATGGGGCGGACCGCGACCAACCAACGGTGGCAGTGGACTCGTTCACCGCAGATCAGAGCGACACCTTTGTTGCTTGTGCGGCGCCGCTGGTGTCGTGCAACGGATTATGCGTCGCACTGCAGACAAACGCCGCGCACTGCGGAGGATGTAATCGCAGGTGTGGTCCCAGAGAGAGCTGCAGCGACGGTCGATGCGTCGCAACTTGCGCTGCGCCGCACATCGCGTGTGGACAGGAGTGTGCAGATTTGCTGACCGATCGCAACAACTGCGGGATGTGTGGCTCCGTCTGCAGCGCGGGCCAAGTGTGCACGAATGGAGCTTGCTCGTGTCCAGATGCAACACCAAACGCGTGCGGGATGGGAGCCGCCACAACGTGCGTGAACTTTCAAACCGACGCGCTCAACTGTGGTGCGTGTGCGCAAGCGTGCGCCGTGGATCAGCACTGCCTTCGCGGTGTTGGCGCTATGGGTGCGATGGGCTGCGGGGCGTGCGCAGGGACAAACATCGTGTGTGGAATGGGCGCAACGCGTCGCTGCGTGAGCCCCGAGTCTTCGCAACACTGCGGCCGCTGCGACAACGCATGCGGCAGCAACGGGACGTGCACAGCGGGAGTATGTGCGCCTCAAAATGCGAGCCCGGGTATGGCGATTCCGTTAGCCGTCGTGCTCAACGGAGCACGCGTCACAACCACAGGCAACAACCAGGGCAGCGCGGCGATGGACCCCGCTCAATGCGCGCCGCGCGCGGTGTATTACTCAGTGACTGTCACGGCGCCCGCGATCTTGTACGTGGACACCTTCGGCTCATCCTTCGACACGCACGTTGGGGTTAGACTCCAGGGCACAATGGCGACCGTGGGGTGCAACGACAATTCGTGCGGCGGAATGCAGAGCCAAACCACGATGGTAGTTCCGATCGGGACACATTTGATAGAGGTGTCCGGATCCGCCGGAGCGCTCAGCACGTTTGTGCTAAACGTCGCGGCGATCGCAGCGTCGAATGGCGGTCGCAACGAGGTGGTGGCGCCTGACTCGTCGCGCCGATGGGTCCGAGGCAACACCGCAGCGATGGCGAACTTGCCAATTGATGTGCCAGCGGAGGTGCCAGTCGTGGGCGCTCGGGCCGCCGATGTTCACTACTACGTCACGTGCCCAACTGAGCCAGCGAGGACGCTTCACGTAAGCACTTGCGAGTCGGCCTTTGATACGGTGCTGAGCGTGCTTCACGGAGGCGGGGTCGGGCGACCAACGATCACCACGGACGATGACGGCGGTGATGTCGCGTGCAACACCGCGGGCGCGCATGACTCAAATATCTCTGGTGCACGCGTCCCGCCCGGGGCCGGAATTCACGCTATGTATGTCACGGGAAAAGCAAATGCCACTGGCTTGTACACGCTTCACTACTCGCTGGGGTGTGCAAATAACCACGTGGATGTTGCCATGCGCTGCCTGCCCGTTCAAACCCTGCAGACGGACGCTCGAAGCTGTGGGTCAGCGGGTCGTGTGTGTCCTGCGGGGCATGACTGCACAACCGGCGTCTGCGTCGCACCAGGCGAAAACGCGGATCCACCGGCACTGACCTTCGCCGTCACTGAGACGCTCGGTCGTGAGCTGACCGCCATCGGGGCACCCATGGGAGGGACGCCTTTTTCGGAGCGCTGTCCCGCTGGGCAGGTGTTAATTGGTGTGCAAAGCTCCGAATCAGTCGGCGGTGCAGCAACACAAATCGTTGGCCACATTGCAGGAATCTGTGCAGACCTCGGGGCCATTGGTCGGACTGCAACCTCCCCGCAGCGTGTGAGCTTTTCGCGGGTGATGGGGACTCTGCCCGCGCACGGAGCGGCGGGCGCAGCGCGGCTTCGACCACGCGAGCTGCTCTGTCCTGACGGGCACGCGCTGGTTGGTATAAGCGCGGCCGCGGATCGCACGTTTGTGCATTCGCTTGCGCTGCAGTGCGCACCAATAACCGTGACTGAGAGTGGCGCTGGACCGTTCGTTTTGACCTTCGGAACCCCTGTGCTTATTGGCGCGGTAGGAGGCGAAGGCGGCGAAGGAGCGGCGTTTATGCGGTCCACGCAAATGTGTGCAGCAAACGAGGTTGTCAACGGACTGTCGGGGCAAACAGACCAAGGCGTGCTCGCCGTCGGTGTGCGATGCACCAGCCCGCGAGTGCTTCAACTGCAACTCAACTTGGCGGACACGAGCTCACCTGGGATCGTTGGCGGTAATGGCGGGTTTGCTTTCACGACCCCTTGTCCCGTCGGAAGCGTTCTCAGCGGCGTCAATATCGGGGCGACGGATAGGCTCGGTGGCGCGCTCACACGACTTCGCGCAACGTGCAGAAGGATCACCGGGTTCACCAGCGTCTCGCCATTCTTTCTCGCGACCGGCACAAGCGCTCCAACGGGAATTCCACAAGGCTCAGCCTTGGCACCGGCCACGAATGTTGAGTGCGCGGCGGGCCACCTCCCCGTTGCATTTAATGGCGCGAGCGATATGCGGTCGGGCTATGCCACTGGCATCCGATTTCGCTGTGCTTCAATCCGACATACGCCACCCATGACCACAGATCCTGTGCCCGCCCCAGAGACGCCAGAAATCGTTGCAGCACCGAATGCAATCAGTGCGAGACTGTTGAGTTGTCCACCAAACACTCTCCCCACTGGAATTCATGGACGCGCGGGGGCGATTGTTGATCAATTCGGCCTCCGCTGCACGCGATTTGCGATCCGTTAGTCATCATTAATAAACTATATCTATTAAAATTATTGTACACTAAGAACAGCGTTTACAAATTCCCCGGCCGCACTCAGATGCCTGTCGGAATGGCAGCTTCCCTGCACACTCAACGCTCGACTGACCCACGGTGAGCCGGCCTGCCGGAGCCCACAACATGGCGGCGTCCACTCGACGCTCGCTGAGTACCCGCAGCAGGACTTGCGAGGTCTTGTGCACGCGGTTGCGTTTGAGAAACGCGTATGGTTTCTCCGCGCATCGCTTGATAACTAACTAATTTTGCCTGACGCGGTGTGTGACAATTTCGCAGTGACCGTGTGCCGAACTGTGGTTGACTCTGGGGTATGAAACCTTCTCTACGAGCCCAGTGGGCTCAGTCTGTTTTTGCCGCACACTGTGTTGCCGCAGTCGCGTTGGTTGGTTGCAGTCCGAGCCAGCCGGCTGCGGTGGAT
>JANNCG010001306.1:0-2303 GCA_031386385.1 Myxococcales bacterium | reverse complement strand
CGGCTTCGGGGCCGTCGTCGACCGGCTCGGCCGGCGGGGCGTCGGGCTCCGGCGCCGCCTCGGCGGTGGGCTCCACCGTCTCCGCGACCGGGGTCGGCACGGGGGCCGCCTCGACGGGCGCCTCGACGGGCGCCTCAATGTGCGCGTCGACGGGGACATCTACCGCGTCAGCGTGGGCTTCGGCATCCACTTCTGCTAGTATTTTTGCTGGATCAATCTCTAATGGGGTAGGCGCGATGGTGCGCGGAGGACGCCCCGGAGGGCGCACCGAGTCTGGGACGATGTCTTCGCCCCAGGCGTCTTTTGGCGGCGTGCTTGTGCTGGCCGACGCTCTCGCGGGGGGGGCATCGCTGCTCCCCGCCGGAGAATCAACATAGCTTGCAAACGATTCGGACTGCTGCAGCGCGATCAGGTCTGCCTCAAGCTCACTGGCCGATTGATACCGCTCTTCGGGATCGCGGAGGAGGCATCTGCCAACGATTCGCGCATACTCAGGAAGCACCGATGGGAGCATGTCTTCAAGGGGTGTGGGCGCACTTGAGCCGATCTGCACAAACATATCCCGCACGTTTCTGGCGGCAAAGGGCAGCTCGCCAGACGCGCACTCATACAGCACCACGCCGATGGCCCACACGTCGCCTCGAAGGTCGCCTTCGCTCTCCATGCGAATGCGCTCGGGCGCTAGATATGCAGGCGTTCCGACGACAACGCCGCTGCCTGTTACCCGATCGCTGTCTCGAATAGACCCAAAAGTAACGCTCGGCTTCGAGAGCCCAAAGTCCAAAATTTTTGGCTGGACCAACCCACTTTGTGCATCACGCGCAAGAAAGATATTCTCTGGCTTGAAGTCTCGATGCGCGATGCCCTTCGCGTGCGCCGCGCTCATTGCGGCCATCACCGGGAGCATGATCTCGATGGTGCGTGCGATGGTAAGCTGCTTTTCTCGCTGAAGAATAATCGCGAAGGACTCTCCAGTGAGCAGCTCTTGCACCATCCAAGGGCCCATTTCGCTGTCCCCAACATCAATCACGTCAACCACGTTGGGATGGCGAATCTTGTTTGCGACCTTCGCCTCGCGAAAAAAGCGCTTCTTCGCGGTATCGTCCTCAATGAGCTCGGGCCGAAGCACCTTCACCGCTACCTCGCGGCCAAGAAGGGTGTTCACCGCGCGATACACCCGCCCATGGCCGCCCTCACCGATGCACTTGAGTAGGCGATACTTTCCCCCGACAAAAGATCCCAGTTCTAGGCTCGGTGGACGATCAGACACAACGTGAATGTCCTACAACAGTCAAAGCGAGTGTCGAGTATAATTGTACATTGAGATCGCTCACGACCTCCCGTCGCCGTGAATATCCTTGCGTTTTGTTTACCGGACGGGGCGCCCAAGCGCGATGGAGGTCTCTAAAATCCACGAGCTGTTCTCGCCAAACCAGCCAAAAGCTCGGGGCACCCCGGTGGCGGGGTCGGCGGTGATGAGCAAGGTTCCACGACCGAAGCCTGTACGGCTGGTGCCCTCGCGGCTGTCGTCTTGGTGCTGGTACGACGAAGAGTCTGCGATGCGAACGAGCCAGCCGTTTTCAATTGTCGATGACCGCACCGGCTGCGCAACAATAAAACCAATATGCCCGGTGTTGTTCGAACGTACAATACGTGGTTTTATCCAGGCTAAAACGTCTCCCGGCCGAGCGTCTTCGACCCGAGCCACCCGTCGCCATCCGTTGTGTGCGCGATCGTCCGCTGCGACGCCAAGAATGTGCCGGGCATAGTCCGCCGCGAGCGGTCGCGATCCGCCCGCGTGAGCCAACGTGGCTTGGTGAGCCGTGGGTGCGGTGCGTGCCAACACCCACGCGATCATGCCAGAGCAGTCAAAATCATAGCGACCCTGAGCAACGTTGACGGATGTGTTGTGTCGATAGTGCGCCGTGCGAAGAGTGCTCTCGATCTCTTCGAGCTGGTTCATCACCCGCGCCGTTGCTGCGTTGGCGGCTGGCTCTCCGGCCGACGGGCTCACGGTGGGGACTGCTTGGGCAACACGGACCACTGGGGCGATCGGCGTCCCGACGCGACGAGCCGCAGGCCGGGGGCGCCGCTGGGCGGTTGCTTCTTTCATGCATGCGGACGCGAACATCGTGCACAAAAGCGCCGTGGCGATGATGTTTGGACGAGCGTAGTGAGTCATAGGAGCAATGGGGCCAAAGAAGTATGACGCGCAAAAGCGCGATTGGTTCCCCGGGGGTGGTGCTTTTTTTGCGAAATAACAATTAAACGGAGACAACGTCCCAGATGTCGCCCCAGAGCGA
>JANNCG010001305.1:0-9264 GCA_031386385.1 Myxococcales bacterium | reverse complement strand
GCGCAAACATCAGCTCGCCGTTTAAGCGCAACAGCTGCAAATATAACTTCTCAGCTTTGTGCACATCCGCAGGCAACCGAGCCATCGGGACCACGGTGAGCTTCACCCAGCCCTCCTCAACCGAGCACATCAACGGAAAGCTCGTCCCCTTCGCTCCCTTGAAGCTCGTGCGCACCGTGTCCGGCGTCAGTCGAGTGGTCGACCAGCCACGATTTTTCAAAAACTCATCCAACCGCACGAGGACATCAGCTGCCATAGGACGGGCTTTTTAACATCGCTCTACGATCGTGGCAATTCCCTGTCCCACGCCAATGCACAATGATGCGAGCCCCTTCGAGAGCCCCTCGCGCTTCATCCGGTGCACCAAAGTCGCGACAATTCGTGCTCCCGAGCTGCCAATGGGGTGTCCCAGGGCGATGGCCCCTCCGGTGGGATTGACCTTGGCTGGGTCAAGCTCCAATGCCCGCATGCACGCCAGGGCCTGCGCGGCGAAGGCCTCATTGAGCTCAATAGTGTCTATTTCGCTCAGCTTCAGTCCGGCTCGCTCGCAAGCTTTTTTGATCGCCGGTATCGGCCCAAGCCCCATCACACGAGGCTCGACACCAGCGACCGCGTTAGTGACGACCCGCGCCATGGGCGTCACGTTGTGCCTCTTCACGTACTCTTCGCTCACCAAGAGCAGAGCCGACGAGCCATCACTGATGGGCGACGAGTTGCCCGCCGTCACAGATCCCCCTTTGCGAAACACCGGCTGCAGCTTCGCGAGCGCCGCCATGGTGGCGTCCGCACGGTGGCACTCATCGATGCCAAAAATCACTGGCGGACCTTTTCTCTGCGGCAGCTGAACGCTTGTGATTTCACTCGCAAACACGTTGTTGTCCCAGGCCAGACAAGCACGACGATGCGACTCAACGGCAAACGCGTCTTGATCTTCGCGCGACACTTTGTCTCGGTCCGCGACGTTCTCTGCGGTCTCACCCATCGAGTCGAGCGCGAACCGCTCGGCCATCTTGGAGTTCTCAAAACGCCACCCAATGCTGGTGTCAAAGACCTTGGGTGGGGTGCGATCAAACGCCTCTGCGGTTTTGCCAAACACAAATGGGGCCCGGGTCATGCTCTCGACCCCGCCCGCGATCACGCAGTCTTGTTCGCCCAACGCGATCAACCGCGCAGCACACTGTATGGCCTCAAGCCCCGAGCCACACAACCGATTGACGGTCATTCCGGTGACGTCGTAGGGCAGCCCTGCGAGCAACAACGCCATCCGTGCGACGTTGCGGTTGTCCTCGCCCGCTTGGTTGGTGGCGCCAAAAATCACCTCTCCGACATTCTCATTCGACGAGGGATTTCGCTGCAAAAGCGACTTGATCACCAGCGCTGCAAGGTCATCGGTTCGCACACTCGTAAGAGACCCACGGTGCTTGCCCACGGGAGTTCTCACCGCGTCGAGAATATAGACAGCTTTCATGGCTGTCTTTTATCGCTATTAGACCAGGGTCTTCAACAGATCTCGTGCGCGCTTCGCAGTGCGCGCCTCAAAGCGCTCGCGTGTAAGTCCCAGCCCCTCGCGAATCGGTCCCGCCGCGATCAACCTTAACTGCCGCGCCGGAAGCTCTTTGGCCGCACGCTCGATCCCACCGCGGACGTTGGCGTGAATCCCGTGCAAGGCTCGCAGGTAGCCATTTTGCAGTGCGTCGCTCTCGTGTCCGCTCACCAAGGCATCGATCACCTCGCTGCGATCGGCGGCGCTGAGCGATGGATGCGTCGCGATCACCGCGCCCCAGTCGTCAAAGAAGGGACCCATCGGCAAGATCAAATCACGATGTTTGCGCAGGGCGCGAGGTTTGCGAAGACCCAAAAACCGATGGTTCTCTTGCGCCATCATCGCTTTGTTGAGCCCACCGGCGCGACGAAAGGTCGCCACCACGTTGCTCGAGTCCACATGACCCAAGCGCGAATACCGCGCGCGAAGCTGCTCTGCGCGCTCACCTTTGCAGGGCCACGCGGCAACAACGCGTGACAGATCGCCCAGATTGTGCGCGATGACACACGCCACGCGAAGGGCGTTCAGCGCCCCCTCGCTGCTCGCTCCGCCAGATTTTGCAACGGCCGTCTCAAAGCACTTTGCCTCACGATCGAGCTCTTCATCGATCTGCGTGACCAATGAATCTACAAGCGTGTCGTGCTTGGTTTGCAGCGCGCGCCCCAAGGCTCCGGCGCGGACCGAAAACCACTCGCCGTTGTGTCCTGACAAGTTGCCAAACCCAACATCGACGACACGCGCGCTCACCAAAGTGGGGTCCCAGCTCGCGGCGAGATCGACAAGCTCAACCATGGCCGTCAGGACCAAGGGATCACGACACTCTTGCCACGCGTGACACCGAATCCTGGCGTCCACGTCGGTCGGAACAAACGTCGCCACGGTGCAATAATGTGCCGCGATTAACAGCGCAAAATACGGGAGTCGAGACTCTGCTCCGAGCTCTGCGTAGGTTGGCTCAAGCGCAAGTCCGTTGTTAAGCGTGGCACGCCAACTCAACGCGGGTGTGTCTGAAGGTCCCGTGAGGGCCCAGCCTGCGGTCTGCTGCACGAGCTGCAAGAGCGCCGATGGCGCAATCCCAGCGGACATTAGCGTTGGCTCCACTCGGTCATCGCGTGAACCACCGCGCGCTCGCCGTCTTGCACATAAAACTCCCACTCAACGGGGTCGATCACGGACACATCTCTGCGGGCGTCAAAGCGCGCCATGGCCCAAAGGGGGGCTGTCACCTCACAGAAGACGCTCTCTTTTGCGCCGAGCTTAACTCTCGAAAATCCTAGTAATTTTGCAGGCAAATCATGCGCTCCAGGTTGTTTGGGTTGCCCCCACAATAGCACCGTCTCTTCGGCCACCACGTCACTGTCGTTGCTCACACGCACCGTGGCCAACAGTGCGCGATCGGTCTGGCGCACACTGAGCAGCTCGCGACGAATGGTTGCGTACGACAGTCCGTGCCCGAGCCGATATTCGCCCGCGCGCCGATGGTGATCTGCCCACCGCTGGCCGTGCAATCGCTCGTAGCTAAGCACTCTTGATCGCGAGTTAAACGGCGCCAGCTCGCTCTGGTGTGCCCAGGTGATGGGGAGCCGCCCGCTGGGCGACCGGAGGCCAAAGAGTATTTCGGCGAGGGCTTGGCCGCCACACATTCCGGGATACCAAGCCATGATGATGGAGGGGCAGAGGGATTGCAGGTTCGCGAGGCTGACAACGCTGCCACCGATCAGCACCAAGACGATGTTGCGCTGGACCGCGGCGACCTGTTTGACAAACTCAACGTCTTTGGCGGAAAGCGCGAGGGACTTTCGATCACCGCCCCAAAGGACCATGTTTTCGCCCTCGTCTTGCGCGCCCATCCCAACCACGACAACCGCCGCGTCGGACTTGGCGGCAAGAGCAACCGCGCGTACATCCCGCGTTGCCCGAGCATGAATCCGAACGCTCCCCGCGAGCCGCACGATCCCCTGGTGAATCGTTGTCACCCGAGGCGGTCGCACTCTAGATGACCCACGGTCACCGAGGTTTTCTTCATCGATAAGTGGTCCCACTACCGCGAGAGACCGCAGTTGACTGCGAGAAAATGGCAGCAACGGATCTTTGGGCTGTGGCGCGTTTTTGAGCAAGACCATTGAGCGACGCGCGGACTCGAGCGCGAGGTGTTGGTGACTATCCGACGCGACCTGAGCGAGGTTGTAGGGGCCATTTGTGTTGGCGCGTTTTTGAAAGGCCAGCTTCGCGCGGATCACGTTGGTCGCGGCTCGCTGAAGATGGATCGGATCGACTGCGCCGGATTGGAGTTTGTCTTCGAGCTCTTTGCCAAAGTGCCAGCGAAACGGCATCTCGATGTCAAGCCCCGCGGAGATGGCCGCGGCTCCGTCGTAGAGGCCGAAGACAAAGTCGCTCATGACCAAGCCCTCAAAGCCCCAGCGGTCGCGGAGGATCTCGGTGAGCAGCCAGCGGTTGTGGGCGCAGTAGGTTCCGTTGATTTGGTTGTAGGCGGACATCACTGCGGTGGCGCCCTGCTCAACACAGTGCCGAAAGTGCGGAAAGTACACCTCATGCAGCGTCTGTCGATCGGCCTCAACGCTGACTCTAAACCGCGAATCCTCAATTGAATTGCACGCAAAATGCTTAATGCACGTCATCACGTGCCGCCCCGCTCCAGCCACCGCGGCGGCGCCCATGGCACCCAGCGCAGCGGGGCTCTCGCCATAGCTCTCTTGCGTGCGGCCCCACTGAGGATGACGCACGACGTTGATACAAATCCCGGCCCAGAAGTTGGCGCCCTGCGCACGGCACTCAATCCCAATCGCGTCGGTGATGCGCTCTTCGAGCTCGGTATCAAAGGACGCCCCACGCGCGATGGCTACTGGAAAGCACGTTGAGCGCCCCATCGCCGCGCCCCTCGGTCCATCCGAAAACGCCAACGAAGGGATCCCAAACTCCTCAGCCCCACCCGCGTGTGTCGGCTTGCGGTTAAACTCAGTCAAGTACGGAAGCACACCGCGCAGGGGTGCAAATCGCCCGCGAATTTCGTCGAGTTGTTGGGTTTGCGTCATTCGCCCAACGATCTTTGCAGCGTCCATACAAAAGCTCTGTAACACATTTGCCCTTTTCACAGCGCAGCACTTCTTTCACCCACCCGCACAGCCCCTCTCGGATTCAGCGCAAGCCATACATCTCGCTTGCACTTCGGCACCGTTGCGACGAACATCCGGCATAAGATATGACTGACCAAGGCGGCAGCTCCCGTGCTGTAACCAAGACCAAAAAAGCGCGGCGGACGGTTGCACTCACAGGCGCGGACGGATTTTTGGGACGCAACTTCATTGGGCTCTTAGAAGACGACGAGCGCATTGGACGCATTGTCGCGCTGGATGTCACGCAGCCTCCAACGGCGGGCAAAAAGACTCGATTTTATAAGGTCGATCTCACACAACCCACCGTGGATGCGCGGCTCGCAGAGATCCTCGCGGCTGAAGGCGTCGACACGTTTTTGCATCTCGCGTTTTTGTCCTCGCCCACCTATGCGAGCGCCTGGGCGCACGAGCTTGAGTCTGTGGGGACGATGCACGTCCTCAACGCCTGCCGCGAGCGGCCAGTGCACAAGTTTGTGTTGTGGTCGCAAACACTGCTGTACGGAGCGCACCCATCAAACCCAAATTTTCTCACAGAGTCTCACCCCCTGCGCGCAACAAGAGACTCACGCTATCTCGCGGATAAAATTGAGGCCGAAAACGTGGTGCAGCGCTTTGCCGCTCAGATGCCCCAGACGGTCGTGACGATGCTTCGAATGGCGCCCATTTTGGGCCCCACCGCGCGCAACTATCTCACGCGATATCTTGGCCGAACACTCGTGCCGACGCTGCTTGGGTACGATCCATTGATGCAGTTTTTGCATGAAGTCGACGCGCTCACAGCGTTGAAGCTCGCGACCATGCGAGACGCTCCGGGGGTGTTTAACATCGTCGCCGATGGCGTCCTTCCGCTGAGCACGGTGATCAAGCTCGCGGGTCGTACGAACTGGCCGGTGATCGCTCCCCTCGCGCGTCCGGCAGCAAAGTTATTGTGGGCCGCACAGCTGTCCGAAGCGCCCGCGAGCTGGCTCGATTATCTGCGATGGATCTGCGTGGCCGACGGCGAGCACGCGCAGAATGTACTGAAATTTCAGCCAGGATTTACCACTCGCGAGGCGGTCCTAGACTACGCCGGCGCCCAACGGTTGCGTGACGCCAAGCTCCTTCGCGCGTAAGCACCATCCGCGTTGACCCTTCGCCGATTCATCCGAGTATCAAAGCCAGGAACCGCACCGAATGACTAAGAAAGTTTTGGGAAACGATCCCTTCGCCACCGAGGGCGAGACAGACGCTACCCCCACCGCAAGCACAAGCAGCAAACCCTCTGCCAGACCCTCTGCCAGACCCAGCACGCGTCCGAGCAAAACACCAAGCGCGAAGCCGTCCAAACGACCCTCCCGCGCCGCAAAAGCTTCTGGTGCCAGCGCCGCCGGGATAACGGCTCCAAAGGCCCCGAGAATCCCGATCGAGGCAACCGCAATCGAGGCCTACGTCGCTGAAGAGCAGCTTGGAGAGGCCGTGGTCAGCCCCACAACGGCCGAAGCCACGCCGCAACAGCGTGAGACCCTACGTGAGCCTGTCATGTCGATGGTCCCGCCCTCCGACGAAGATGTCGTGGGCAGCGAAGCCAGCGTCCACCAGCTTCACAACGTAGACGAAGACCTAGCTCCAAACAAAGTGGACGACGGGCCCACGCTTCCTGTGGACGAGCAGATCAAGCGCCTTGAGCAACAGCTCGACTCGCTTTTGAAGAAAAAAGACGAACCGCGCGTCCGCACAGTCGAAGAGACCAAGGCCGCAGAGCGCAAAGAAGAGCAGCGTCTCGATGACGTTGGTGAGCTCGCTTCGAGCGAGTACTTTGCCAAGCAGTGGGGCCGCGTCGCGATGCGAGACCGTGCCGAAGAGGTCGACGAGTTCGGGATGGATCGAGAGTTTCAGCTTCGGTCTGAAGCGATCATTGATCTTTTGTACACCAAGTGGTGGCGGGTTGAGACGCACGGGATCAGCGAGGTTCCGTCCGATGGGAGAGTGATTCTGTGTGCAAATCATGCGGGTGCGGTGCCCTACGATGGCATGATGCTCGCTGCGGCGTTGCGCCGAGAGCACCCAGCCAAGCGCGAGCTGCGCTGGCTCGCGGACGACTTTGTGTTTCACTTTCCGTTTATGGGCGTGGCGCTTAATCGGCTAGGAGCCGTGCGCGCTTGCCAAGAAAACGCAGAGCGCTTGTTGCGTCACGCCAACGTGGTGGGGGTGTTTCCCGAAGGCGTAAAGGGGATCTCAAAGAGCATGGGCCAGCACTATGCGCTTCAGCGCTTTGGTCGTGGTGGACACGTCAAGCTCGCGCTTCGCACGCAGACTCCGATCGTCCCGGTGGCGATCGTTGGCAGCGAAGAGACCCATCCCCTTCTGCCGACAGGGCTGCTCGCGAAGCTGTTTAACGTCTCGTTTTTGCCCATCACACCCACGTTTCCGTGGCTCGGCGCGCTGGGGTTGATCCCACTTCCGTCCAAATGGTCGATCTCATTTTTAGAGCCGATTGACGTCGCAAGCTACGGTCCGGATGCGGCAGAAGACGACGTGCTCGTGGGACGCATCAACGAGAAGATTCGCACCATGATTCAAGACGAGCTCGCGCTGCGAACACGCCAGCGAAAAGGGATTTTTCGAGGCTAAGCACGTCGTGCTTGTGACGCCCCAGGCCAAGTGGGAAGAGGGCTTAGTGTTCTCGCAAGAGTGTTGAGGACTTAGCCTGCTCGCAGCTGCGAGGAGGCTAAGCCCTCATCTCGCGCCCAACCGTCGCGGCTCACTCGCTCTGACGCAAACCCGAGAGCTGGTCCGCGTTGCGAGAGCGGGCGATCCAGTTCCACCCGTCGAAGAGAAAGCCGATGGAGCCCTGCAACACGATCGCTTTGCCAAATCCTGATGCGACCGTGTTGGCGGTGGCCGCATTGTCGCCGATCCACCACAAAAACGCGCCCGCTGTCACGTACGCGATGTCTAACCCGGTCATGAACGCAAAAAACGTCGCGTCACTTCGCGCACGATCTATTTGTGTGCGCAATCGCAGGTCAATGTCAGCATTTCCCGCAGTCGCCCAGCGCTGAATGCGGCGCTCTTCCGAATAAAAATTGAGCAGCCACGGGACAGACAGCACCGTGTTGATCAAGCCCCACGACGCGGTCATGATCCCTGCAGCGGCCATGGCCTCGTCACTGGCTGTCCTCGCCACAACCCAAGGCAGCGCGAAGCCGCCGCCGACCGCCATGCTCATGGTTCCGATCCCTAAAAGTGTCCATGCACGGGTCTGCGAGGCGGCAAGCTGCGAGAACTCAAGCTCAATGATAGGGGCAATCCGTGGCGAGTATGCGCGCTGTGTGAGCTGAATTTCGTGAGGAAAACTCGCGGCGGTTTCCGCTAACAAGCGAGCCGAGTCGCTTGGGTCATCGGCCCCCGCAGTGCCCGCGTCCTGCGCGCCGGCCATCAAGGGAGCCGTCAGGACAGCCGCTCCGAGCAACACGACAGATCCCATGAGGCCGCTCGCTCGCGAGGGTGAGGTGCGTTGTTGATTCTTTTTTTCTCCGCTCACGCGCCCATCAAAGCCACGCAACGGACAGATTGTCTACGAACTTCAAGAGCTTACATGACAGTTCAACTGTCACGAAGTGTCTACTTGACATTCATACTGTTTAGTTTACATTCATCACTGTCATGGAACGAGACGAATACAAGCTCGATGAGCTCGCTGAGGCCGCTGAGATCTCTGTGCGAACCGTACGCTACTACGTGCAGCGTGGGTTGATCGCACCGCCAGTCTTTCGCGGCAAAGACACGGTGTACTCCGGCGGACATCTGTTGCGCTTAAAGCTCATCAAGAAGCTTCAAGACGAGAGATTTCTTCCGCTCGACGCCATCGCTCAGCAGCTCGAAGGGCTCACCGATCAAGAGGTCACAACGATGTTAGACAAGTTTGAAAAAGCCGGACGGGTGATTCACCCGAGCCACAATGAGACAAGTACCACCGCCGATGGGGGGCCGTACCGAGCGCGGCTGCATCGGGTCAACGCGACGACGCCAAAGCAAGAGCGCTGGACCAAGATTACGCTCGCTGAGGGTGTCGAGATCAGCGTTCGAGATGGCAGCGGCTGGGACCCCGATTTTGTCGCCGAGCGTGTTCGCGATGCGCTCAACAAGCGTCGCTAACAGCGCGTGCAAGCCAGCACAGCACTACACAAGTACCTGAAAAATTTCACACAAATCTACTTTGCAGCAACCACACACCAAGAGCACACACAATGACAAGCGTGAATCGATCTGAGCATACATACGGCGGCCTCTGGACCAAGATGGGCAAGCAAGTTCCGTTAGAGGGCGTCGCGGTCGAGGGCGAGCTCCTCGGCGCGTATATCCATTTGCGCGTGCGACAGACGTACGTGAACAAAGAGAGCCATGCGGTGGAGAGCGTGTACACTTTTCCCCTCCCCTCGGACGGAACACTGACGGGCTTTCGGATGGAGTGCAACGGCCGAGTGATCGAGGGCGTTGTGAAAGAGCGCGAGCAGGCTTTTCGCGCCTATGACGATGCCGTGGTGGCAGGTCACGGCGCGGCGCTCTTAGAGCAAGACCGCAAAAACGTGTTCACCGCAAACGTGG
>JANNCG010001292.1:0-7082 GCA_031386385.1 Myxococcales bacterium | reverse complement strand
AACGAGCCTTCGTCGGTGATCACCGCAAGCGCATCGGGCGACTGTATCGCCGCTTGTGAGAGTGAAAAAAAGTCCTCTTGTGTCAAGCAACCTAGCTGTAACACAACGCCCCCTCTTTCGCTCACGCATCGAAGTGCCCTATGATAGGTCCATCCATCGCAGCGCGTGCTGCTACAACGGGAGATGAATCATGAGTGAAATGCCAGGAAAGTCTTGGGACGCATCCTTGCCCAATGGGGTGTGGTTGCAGGTGTATCTCGCTTCCATGCGAGGCGAAACAGACGTGAAAAACCTTATGCAAGAGGTGAAGCGTCTGAAGCTCGCGGGGGTGATCTTTCACGGGGGCGCTGCAGCTGTAGCTCCTGCGGCCCAGTGGGCGAGAGATGAAGGGGTGACATTTGCCTTCTCGTTTGGGCTCGATGGCTCAGGGTCAGGCGCATCGAAGGGCAAAGCCATCGGGACCTTTCTATCGTCTATAAACGATGTCGCCTTTGCGCTGCTTGACGCAGAAGGAGCCTGGGATTCAAAGCCAAGCCCTGATCTCACAGACGAAGCCAATGCGCTGGCGTTGGGTCATGAGCTTCGTCTGGCCGCGCCAACACTAGTGATCGGTGATCAACCGTGGTTTGCCATGCTGTCGCACGGGCACGAGCGAGCAGAGCCTAAGCCGCTTGGAGAGGGGGGGACGTTTGCGGGGTTTCCGTCTGATGAGTTTGCGAGCTTTCTGCAGTTCAGAATGCCACAGCTGTATTTTCGCAATTTTTCGGGGCCCAACGCGTACAACAAAGTTCGCGACTGGCACGAGCGTGATTGGGCCACACACGATACTTCGCTAGCCCGAATGCAGCTTGATCGTCCACGCAGCTGGACCCTTCAGGGCTATGGCCACCGTGATCGACCGCAAGACCTCGTTGACGTGATGCTTCGCTCTCGAGATCGGCTCACTGTCCTGTGGTGGGACGCCCAATACCGGGACCAGTGGGCCGTGACCGCGACGTGCATTGAGGCCGTACAACGAATCATAGGCGAAGACCAAGCGCCCCCCGATCGAGTCGCCATCGATTGTGTGAAGAGTTGGCAGCGCAGCCTCGGGATGCCAGAGATTCAGTGCGATGGGGCGTGCGGATGGGACACGCTTAGTGCTGCAAAATTAGGCACTAAACCCACATAACCATGAAGCCATCGCGGGAGCGACTAACGATCATTTGCTATATTAACTATAACAAGTATCGCTTCGCACTCATCAGTCTTGCGATCGCGCGATGGGGAGCCGTTTTTTTTCAGTGCTCACCCGAACCGCGTTCGCCGCGCTCACAACTGGGGGCTCGGCTTCAGACCCATGATGCCGACAGGGGACATACACCACAGCGTCAAACACCTCAGTGATCCATCCACTGTGTGTCCGGGTTGAGCGCGTCAATCGTTGTTGTTGCGAGTCCCCAATGGGGGCAACAACGACGGTGCCTGGACGCAGTACGTCCCATACTGAAGGCATCGCGTCGAGCGCAAAACCTACGGTGATTTTTTGCACTTCGCTCGGCGATACGCCCCACGATGCGGGGTCGGTTGCGTCGCCAGATCGCAGAGAAATACCCTGAATATTTGCGCATATTTGCAGCGCGCGTTGCACATGTGCCGGCTCGACCTCAACACCGAACACGCGGCCCGTTGGACCCACAAGCTTGTGGAGGATCGCCGAGCCAAAGCCGGTTCCGCACCCGACGTCTAAAACGCACTCGCCCGGTTGGGGAGCGAGCAAGACAAAGCTTCGCGCATAGGCGTGCAAGGCGCTCACAGTGCTCATGTTGATCGCGTCGAGCGCCACAGGTTTATCCACCACGCTTGCCGCCAGCAAATCCAGCGGAACAAACTGCTCTCTCGGCACGCTAAGCACCACGTCAACGACGTGTTTGGCATACACAAGGTCGGGGCCGTCACTTAGCCCGGTGGCGGCATACGCGTTGAGCGATGGGCGTAGCTTCTCGCGCATTTCGGTCGCTGTTTGCGCGAGGAGCCCGTCGGTGGCGCGCAGCTGGTTGCCGCGGGTGTGCTTGCCAAGATACCGGTGCCACGCGTAGTGTCGCTCAAGGTAGTGCATCCGAGTTGGGGCGCTGGCCTGCCGGACCTGGTCGCGAACAGCGCGAATAAAATAATCTCGCGCGGGGCCCTGGTAGACAAAGTTGCTCTCGATGGCCTTCAAGATGGGCGTGAAGTGCTCGTGCTGCAGCCTCGCGCGCTCAAGATACGTTAGGTCTCTGGACGGATCGACCCACTCTGCGAGAAACTCTTGGTCGCCGTCGTGCCACCAGTTTGTCCTGTGAAATACGCAGCCAAATCGCGCTTCCCACTCGGGACGCTCCGCGTCAATGGGTGAACCCGGATAGAGACGAAAAGGATCAACGGACAAAAATCCCGTGACGCCTTTGGGATCCAAAAACAGCTCACGCAGGTACTCTGCGCTCTTCACGATCGTGCTCGGCGTCTCTCCCGGATGCCCCACAATCACGTTGGCTCCCCACGGAACATTCTGCTCCCTCGCCCACACCGACACCGCCTTCATGCGGTCAAGATAGTCCTCAAGCCGCCCAGCTTTGCGAATGGTCGCCAGCAACGCCGGGTCGCCGCTCTCAAGGCCAAACCCCAGACCACAGTTAGCCTCTTTAAACAGCCGCAGATCCTCGTGCTCGACAAGATCCACCCGGATCAAGAGCCAAAATTTTTCGACTGGGATCCCTTCTCGGGCAAGCGCCTCGAGAAAGGTTCGGCGCCAAGAGACCTTCATCCCAAACAGCGCATCGGCGATGTAGACCGTCCAGGTGCGGAGGTCCAAAAACTGATGCAGTGTCTTGATCTCTTCGATCGCACGCTCGACGCTGAAGGCTCGCCAAGAGACCTCGCGTTTGGCGCGTTCCATGCAAAACGCGCAGTCAAAAGGGCAGCCGCGCGAGAAGTACACCTGCGCTTGCGAGTTGATCTTTCGTGCTACGTGTCGGTAGCGATTCAAGTACGACCAGTCGCTCGGAGGCAGCTCATCAAGATGCTCGACCGCGTCACTGCCAAGGATCTCAGCCCGCATCGGGGCACCACCTGCGACAGACTCAATCACCTTCACCAGCGGATATTCAGCCTCACCGATGATGCACACATCAAACGCGGATCCGTCATAAACAATGTCACTCGGTCGGGCGCTTGCATGATATCCCCCGGCGACAATCACAGCGTTGGGGTATAACTTGCGTGCAATCTCGGCGATCGCGACACACTTCAAATAGTCAAAGCTCGAGTACACCCCCAGCGCGATGATGTCGTATCCTTTGCCGTCGTCGCCAGCGAGCAAACCAGGCAGTGAGACTGGCCCAAAGGCCCGCTCGGACTCTAAATCGCGAATATCGATGTGAGCCTTGGTTTTGCTGCGCGCATAGGTTGCAAGTGTTACCAGCTGTGGGACACCAAAATTGCCCGCAGCTGCGCCGTCGGTTCCGGGCCAAAGGAGCAGTACTCGAACGCTCATGAGTCTTCGTCCTCGCCATCGCCCTCACCGCTGAGTTTAAGCATGTTGAGACACGCCATGGGCTCTGGTCTGTCTCGGCGCTGAACCGGCGTGAGACAGGGCGGCGGCGGTGGTGGAGGAAGCTCCACGGTCGTACTTAAACAGGGTTGAGGTCTCGATCGTCGTCGCTCATGGAGATCACGTGGTGGCACCGGAGGAGACAAGCACGGATGGGGCGCCGTCAGCGTCAGACACGCAAGCGGTCCTGGCTCGACCGTGACTGAGCCAGCATCGACCAGAGGATCGATTGCAAGACCTGCGTCAGGCTCTGGTTGCTGCACCGGTGTCAGACAGGGGATTTGACTAACTGGAATAGGGCGCATGCTGAGGCACGGCATCGGAGTGGGCTCAAGGCACGCAAACGGGCGACCGATGATCCGCTCGATGGGCTCGCACGCCACACCAGTGACAACAATGGCGCTCATCGCGCCGAGGACCAAAAACTTTCGGCGTGCGAGGATGGCCTCACGATCTTGATCGATCTCGTCGTCAGCAACTACTGCATTTTTGCGCCCTAAATCGTCTTTAGGGCCTTCGTCTTGCTCACTCATAGCGTGCTCACTCCTATGCAGTCTCGGAAGCGTTTGTTGTCCGAACTATGGTTGAACGTTTTCGCGTCGCAAACGATTTGCCGGAATCAACGGCCCATCCCCTCGTCGTGCCGCTTTTAATTGAGCACGAAACGCGTCGTCAACGTGCTGAGCGACAAACGGATCAAGCTTTTGCCCCTCGCCCAAGACGCTCGCGGCCGCCGCCCCACAGCCCCCTACGCAGCTCTTTTTGTGGGGACATGGCGCACAAAACTCGGGCGTTACGTCTCGGTAGTTCATCACTGCGGGGGCCTGAACCAAGTCCGCAAACGACTCGGTATGGCCGTCGCCGATGACCTCGGTGTGCAACGTACAGTTGCGAAGCTCGCCCTTCGCGCCGAGCGCAAACTCCTGCGCCTCGGTCCCGATGGGGCAGCCGCCAAAGCGTACGTGCGGAAAGTCCGCGTGCTCAATCACACACGGCGGCATGGGCATGGTGACCTGAAGATCAATTTTTTTCTCCGCGCCAAACTTCTCTGCTTGTGTGAGGGCTTCGACCATGTCGCTGCGTGACGGGAGCAATTCTGCTACATTTTTTGCAGCATATCCTGCGGGTGAGAATCTCGATAGCGCCACCGAACGGACACCCAGACGCCGAAACTGCTCCAAGATCGCCCCGACCTCTTTGGCATTCTTGCGCGTGATCACAATGCAACCCACCAGCGGCACACCATGCATTTTCAAGAGCGCCATCCCGCGAAGGGTCTTGTCATAGTGCCCCTCGCCCACGTGCGCCTCGTGCTGCTCTTTGCTCGCGCCATCAAGGGTCACTTGCACAAAGCTCACTTTGTAGGTGGACAACTTTTGAGCGATGGCCTCGGTGATCATTCCTCCGTTTGAGATGATCTGCACGCCCACTCCGTGGGACTGGCAGAGGTCCATCACCTCGAAAAAATCCGGCCGGGCAAATGGCTCTCCGCCCGTGAGCGTAACGTGATCAAACTCGACCTCCGTGAGGGCCCGTCCCATCAAACCTAGCAGCTCTTCTGTGGGCAGAGCACCAACGGACTTGCCCCCATCTTCACGAAAGTCGTTGTAACAATAGCCGCACTTCTGATTGCAATAGCTCGTGAGTTCAATCGCGAGCGCATATCGTTTGGGTCGAGCTGTTGCCATTTTTGTTGCCGTAAAGTCTACGCTGCTTCTACTTGAAAAGACGGTGCAAAAAATGGTTCTCCCACTTTGTACTCTCGCTTAGGCTGAGAGAGTCCCTGCTTAACGCAAACCGGCGTTTGGTCCCTTTATCCGCTCAATTGATGAGATATTTGTTCGAATCATTTGCCTCATTCGCACACCCAATTGCCTGACAATTGCCTGCCACTGCCGTCGAAAGCTCAATGAATGCCCACCGCCCCAAACGCTTCGGATCCCTCAAACACCGCCACCGCCGACACAACCCAGACCGAGCTGCTCGCTAAAAAAGCCCTACGGTCCTTCGCCTGGGTATGTGGTGTGGCTTGTTTCGCGGTGCTTGGATTCAACATTGTGGTCAATCCGCTGGCGTATTTTCCGACTCGATGGTTTCGCCCGCTCACCTGGTCCTCACGTGCGGCGAAGTCCGAGCGCATGGCCGTTGCGCCCCCCGCACAGGTGTTGGTCTTGGGCTCAAGTCGAGTGATGCAGCTCTCTCCCACCGAGATTCAAAGGGTCTCGAGCCACACCGCCTACAACGCCGCGGTGGACTCGGCCAAAGCAGAAGACTGGCTGGCCATCACCCGCTACGCGATCAACGATTTGCGCTGGCCATTAACTGATATTGTACTCGGTGTTGATGTTGAGGGGATGCACAATCACACGCCGCCCGATGGGCGTTTGGGCAGCGCTCCGAAGCTCGTGCGCAACCTTCCGCCGTCGTTTCAGTTGCGGCTCCTTGGTGAAGTGGTGACCTCGGGGCTGTCTCAAGATCAACTCAGCTCATCGCTTCGTTCGCTGAGACTTCGCCGCAGTGGATACCCCGAAGAGACCTCGGCGCTCGATCCCGATGGGATGCTCCACTACCTCAAGTTTGCCCGCGAAATCGCCAACGGAACCTTTCACCCCGAGTTTGCCGGCACCGCCCTCGCCTACGACGGTCGCTTCGCCGGGATGACCCGAATCGGCGACGACCGCGAGTACGCCCTGCGCTCACTGCTGACCCTCGCGCAACAGCGCAATGTTCGTGTCCACGCGTTTGTCTCGCCGCTGCATCACACAGTCGTTACGCACCTCAACACCCACCGTGACTTCGGCCGTTTGCGCCAAGAAGTGATGACGTTGTTGCGGCAATTGAAGAGCGAATTTGCACAAAACATCACCGTGAGTGACTACACCGACGTCACCGCTTTTGGCGGTGATCCCGAGCTGTTTTACGACGGAGCACATATCCGCGAGGCCAACGCGGACCGCTTGGTGCAGTCCCTGTGGAGCACCGATGCTGTTCAATAGCGCGGCGTTCTTATTTCTGTTTGCACCGGTGATCTACGGGATCTACTGGAGCATCAAAGACCAAGAGTCGCGCAAGCTGCTCTCTCTGCTCGCGAGCTATATTTTTTATGGCGTCTGGAGTATGAAGTTTGCGCTCTTGATGTTGGTCACCACGAGCGTGGATTTTTTCACCGCTCGGTGGATCGAAGACGCAACCCAGCCAGCGAAGCGCAAGGCCCTGCTGGCGGTCTCAATGACGGTCAACCTTGGGGTCCTCGCGATCTTTAAGTATTGGGATTTTTTCGCCGGGTCCATCAATGCACTGGCGCCTGCACCCCTGGTTCCGCTGCTCAAGGTAGCACTACCTATAGGTATCTCATTTTATACGTTTGAGTCGATGAGCTACACCATTGATGTGTACAAAGGACACACCAAGGCGCTTCGGCAGTTTGTAGACTACGGGCATTTTGTCACGATGTTTCCACGTTTGGTGGCCGGGCCAATTGTTCGCTACACCGATGTCGCCGAGCAGCTGAGGC
>JANNCG010001248.1:0-2982 GCA_031386385.1 Myxococcales bacterium | reverse complement strand
GGCGGACGTGGTGGGGGACGCGGTTGAGGTGGTGCCTGGTGGGTGGACGTACATGGAGAACGCGCGGATGCTCCTTGATGGATCGCCGGCGATCGTGCCCACGCACGCAAACCCAGTGCGCAAAGCGGTCACTCCAATGCGGGCGTTGCTTGTGCATGTGGCGAGCGCGGTGGCACGAAAAGTCCCCGTAGAGCGGATGTATACTGATCGAACGAGCAGCGATTTTCCAGGCGCAGTACCAGCGGAGGCACCACGGATGACCCTTACTCGATCGATCTCTGCCAGCTATGCGGGGCGCCCTTCGCAGTACGGATACTCTGGGGCGCGGTCAAAAGTGTGGCGCTCGCTCGGGTTGTACGCGCCGCCGGGAGCGGTGCTCACCGTGACCATTCCAGCCAACGCGACGATGGCACAATTGGATGTGCAGATCGGGATGCACACTGATCGACTGTGGGACCTGGCGGCGTGGGATCGCGTCCCGCAGATTGTGCGAAACACCCCGTTGACCCAGACGCGTACACAGACTGGAAGCCCCTACGGGGGATTGGTGTATATTCGTGTTCCGCCTGATGCTTCGCTGGGGGATATCATGGTGACGGTGGAGGGTGCCGTTGAAGCACCGAGGTTTGTGCGGGGGACAACGACTCGTGCGCAGTGGATGCAGGCGCGCACTGCGCCAGGTCCGTGGGCTGAGGTTGGGAGCGATAAGTTTATCGCTATTGTCCCAAGCTCTGTGATCCGTACGCTTGATGACCCAGAGCCAGTGACGGTGTTTTGGGATCGTGTCCTTGACGCCGACGCGACGCTCTCGGGCTTGCCACTGAGCCGACCACGAGCCGAGCGAGTGTTGATTGACCGCCAAATTTCAGCGGGATACATGCACTCGGGCTATCCGGTGATGGCGCCTTACGAAGAGGCAGAAAACCTCGTAAACGCTGCGGGCCTTGAGCTCAACGGCAACTGGGGATTCTTTCACGAGCTTGGCCACAACCATCAGTGGATCCCGTGGGTCCTTCCGGGTACTACCGAAGCTACGGTTAACTTGTTTTCAGTATATTGCTTTGAAACAATCGTTAATCGACCACTCGCAAGCCTAATGCCGCCGCAACATCCCGCCGTCACTCCGACTGAGCGCGCCAATCGAATCCGTGACTACGTCGCAGGTGGCCGCAATTTCGCCCGCGACTGGAGCGTGTGGACAGCCCTTGAGACCTATCTGCAGCTGCGCGAGGCTTTTGGTTGGGCGCCATTTACCCAATTGTTTACAGAGTACAGGGCGATCCCTGCGGCGATGGAGCCCCGGACAGACGCGGACAAGATTCAAGAGTGGATTGTGCGGTCTTCACGCGCGGTGAACCGCAACTTGGTTCCGTTTTATGAGCGCTGGGGATTTGTGATCGCGGACACAACTCGCATGGCGACTGCCGGCTTGCCCATGTGGGCCAACATGCCCGCGATGCCCTAAATCAACGCTCACTCGCGCGAAGTGCTCTTAGCAGTTGAGAGAGCCAAATGAGATCCCCATGGCCTGAGCTGTGATGACGGCTGAGTCGTCGAGCCCTACAGAACGCAGCTGCGCGACGGCTTCTGCAATAGAGACGTTTCGCATGTGTGGCGGCTGATAAGAGACCATCTCCCCGAAGCGTTTTTCGGCGATTAAACGCACACCATGCACTCCGAGCTGTGTTGCGAGCGCACGGTCGAATGTGGTGGGTGAGCCGCCCCGTTGCAGATGCCCCAGCACCACACAACGCGTGTCTTGTTGAGTGATCTTTTGCAGCTCGTGGGCGATCACCGGTCCGATCCCTCCCAGCTGCGCTTGCCCTTTGTGTTGTCCCGGCTCACGCGAGACCAAGTCTCCGCCCGGAAGCCGCGCCCCCTCAGCCACCACGACGATGGTAAAGTTTTTTTGCGCGCGCTTTCGCTCTTCGACTTTCTTGCAAATTTGCTCATAACTCCAAGCGATCTCGGGGATCAAGATCACATCGGCGCCCCCCGCAAGCCCCGCGTGAAGAGCGATCCACCCCGCGTGCCGACCCATGACCTCGAGCACCATGATTCGGTCATGACTCGCAGCGGTGGTATGCAAGCGATCGAGGGCGTCCACTGCGCACGCCACGGCGCTATCAAACCCAAACGAAAACGCCGTCGCACCCAGATCATTATCAATCGTCTTCGGAACTCCAACCACCGGCAGCCCCGCTTGATATAACTGTAAAGCTGTAGTAAGCGATCCATCTCCGCCGATACAAATGAGCCCCTCCAAGCGATGCTTCTCAAACGTCTCTCTGACCTGCGAGATGATGCCAAGGTCGAGGCTCTGGACGCCATCGATCCCAACCTTGCTGACAAATCGCCCTTTGCTGGTGCTCTTGAGAATGGTCCCACCCTGAATGAGAATCCCAGCGGTGTTTTCGACGGTCAATTCACGAAACTGAACCGGCTCAAGCAGTCCCTCAAATCCGTGCAAAAAACCCAGCACTTCGTAGTTTAACCTTGTCGCCGATTTGACCGCGCCACGGATGACGGCGTTGAGCCCGGGACAGTCGCCACCGGCGGTGAGAATTCCAATTCGTTTTGCCTCGTGCATACGCGTACTCGGGAGGTTTACCGCAAAAAGCCCGAATGTGTGCTGCCAAGTAGTCACACGTCGCTTCAATGCGATGTACACTTAGCAAACGCCGATGTTTCAAATGGAATACTTCGATCCCACCACGGTGGCAGGACCGTTTTTTGTCCTCGCCTGCTGGCTTGAGTATCGCGTCTTGTTGCGGCAAAAGCGCGAAGGCATCTCGGTGGTTGGCTACGAGCGCAAAGACACCATCGCGTCGCTCGCGATGGGCACCGTGAGCCTACTGACGGTAGGCCTACTTACGCACGGGCAGTATGTGTTTGCCAAGTGGCTGTGGCAGTTTCGCGTTGTGGATCTTGGCAAAGGAATCCTCGGTTGGGCCGTCGCGATGCTCTTGTGGGACTTTATGT
>JANNCG010001240.1:0-4767 GCA_031386385.1 Myxococcales bacterium | reverse complement strand
GCGCAAACGCCATCGCCTGCCAATGATCTCGCACACCGCCGAGCAGCCGCTGCCGATGGCTCTCACCCATGACCCATCGCTTCGCACTTTCGCTGTCAAATTGCAGCTGACTGACGTTTTCGAGCGTGAGCCAAGGTGTCGGTGCGCAGCCAAAGATCCCGCGCTCTTCGCAGAGCATTCGAAACAGCTCAACAATCTCTATCTGCTTGTCTTGATCGATGCAAATCCGTCCACGCATGTCTGCGAGCTCAAGTGCCCACAGCAGTCGCGTGTCGACTTGTGTGGCCAAGCGCTCAAGCGCTGCGATGGACTCTGGCTCATCGCTTCGTGCGACCGATCGCTTGACCAAATGGTGCGTCCCCACGAGGGCTGCCACCATGCGACGCTGCGGGTCCGACAGCGCACTTCCGTGCAAAAGATAGCGTGTTTGCACCGCGCCAAGCCGCTCGTGACCGCGAGCGATCACGCGCTTGAGGTCTTCGTCGTACCGCGTGGTTCGTGACTTTGCGATGTCGTGAAACAGCGCCGCCATTCGCAACACCTCACGCTCGCGCTCGGTGGCAAGTGACGGCTCGATGGCCTCGCACTCTTCGAGAACCATGTCCGTGTGCGTGAGGACATCCCCCTCAGCGTGCCAACCTCCGTCTTGCTCCGTTGTTTTGAGCGCGACGAACTCAGGCCAGGCGCTTAAGTCGCGATGATCCATCACCGAGCGCACACGTGCTGTTTGCACGTCGTCGAGCAGGTTTTTGCGTGGAGATTTGCTTGCAATTCGGGGCCATGACATGGCGATTATGGTCGGCTAGCAAAGAGTGTGGCAGGCGAAGTCAAGGCCGCATTCCCAGTTGCGAGCTGAGTGCGAGCGCAAGACAATCGTGGGCGTTGGTAGAGGCGAGTGCGAGTGTGGTGACTACCTAGCGCCCCCTTTGGATGTCTTCGCAGCCTCTTCGAACGCACGGAGTCTCTCGCGCAATTTCGCGATTTCGCCCTCCGCCCGCAAGGCACGTTGCGCTTCGGTTTCTGCACGTTGAGCTTCTGATTCTGCGCGTTGTGTTTGCGCTTCAGCCTCCGTGAAAAACACCTGCTCACCACGCTCTCCGGTGCCAATACGAAGTTTGCGTTCGGTTGCCGCTCCGTGGACAAAGAGCCAGCAGCACAGGCTCTCGCTGTACACTCGATCGTCGTTGGTTGCTTCGACGCGCGCCCAGGCGTTTTTCACAGAACGTCGCCACACTTGCCACCGATATAGGATGCTTGAGCTCGTCGCGGCATCGCGCTTGGGCGTCGCCGCCACAAGCACCGAAACCTCTGGATCGTACACCACCAGTTCTTGCACACCGGTGAGAGCAAACTTCTCGGGACTGTCGCGATAGTCTTTTTCTTTGTTTTGCCCCACAATTTCTAGGGCAAACAGAGGCGACCCTGAAAGCTCCCACAGCTTCACTGAACGTCGCTCTGCGTGCTGCTCTTCACCCGCGAGCACATACACGTCTGGAGCAACACACTTTTTGGGGTCGTTATGCTCGTAGTACCAAAGCTGATCGCCACCTACGCAAAAGCGCTTGTGCTTGCGGAGAGTCTTATGCCCCGCGTTGGTTTTGCTCTTGGACATCGTCCCGGCGAGCACCGCGTTGATATAGCGCTCGATCAATGGCCGCAAAAACTCGATGATCAAATGTTGCAGTAAGCTCTCGGCCATTCCATCACCCTCGGGATAGTGAATCACCACAGGAGCTTTCAACGGTACGTGAAGGGCGGTGCTCATGCGCTAACTCAAGCACAACACGACTCGCGCGACAAGTGCACAGAGCGTCCCTGCAGTTACGTCTGTCCGCTTGTTGCTGCGAGTCGGTTGGGGACGAGGGGTTTGCTGTTCCAGTGTTCGGTGATCCCGGCAGTGAAGTCTTGGCGGACCCACTTGAAGCGGCGCACCAGAAGGTCTTCGCTTTGCTCTCGAAGGTACACGCCTTCGGCCTGCTCGGGGCCAAACGCCGATTGACCAATACGCTTGTTGAGCTCTTTGGTTGTGCGTACAACCGAGCTCTGCGCCACCAGCGGAACCATCGCGCAGTCAGTCTTTTCGCACACCACCGCGAGGTGCTTTCGTGAGAAAAATCGCTGGGACTCCTTGTCGTATAAGTCAAACGCGAGAAAGTACGACGGGAGCTGATCGTAAAAGCAAGAGTGCTTCGCGTAGCACCACTCGCCGAACAGAATTTTGTTATCACCGAGCATCTCTCGAAGTGAGTCCAACCGCTCGTACAAAAATGGCCACAGGGGGCCATACTGCGCGTGATCTCCGGGACCAAGATAGTGGCCTCGGTTTTGGATCACTGCAACGAGGTTGTCGGTGGCGTCTCGATCAAACGAGATCCCAACGTTTGCGCCGTCGATTTTTTCTTCGATCAACAGCGGCTGGCTCAATACGCGGACCGTCTCGCGCTCTGACAGGACGCGATCGTCCCGGGTCGAGCGTGAGCCAAACAAATGCGACGTCCTCGGAAACTTGTGTGGAATCGATCCCATAACAACGCCTTCGGTAGCCATCCGCGACCCCGATCGTCAACCCCGTCGCCGCAACCATTCACCCTGGTGGCTCTTCGAACCTCTGTCACTCCGACGCCAAAACAGAGTACAAGTCCCGCTCAATTAGAGCGCGTGCGCGGGATCCCTTTCATGGGCTCTGAAGATCCACTAACCACACAACGAGAGAGCACACAGATGAGTTTTGTTTTAGGCGTTATCGGCGGCAGCGGTCTGTACAACATGCCCGGAGTGGCCCAGGGCGAAGAGATCACCGTAGAGACCCCATGGGGGTCGCCGTCGGACGCGATCGTGAAGGGAACCATCGACGACACAACGCTGTTGTTTTTGCCCCGGCATGGGCGAGGGCACAGGATTCCGCCGAGCGCGATTAACTTTAGGGCGAACATTTGGGCGCTTAAACAGCTGGGCGCCACGCATGTCGTGAGCGTGAGCGCCGTTGGGTCGCTCAAAGAAGAGATCGCTCCCGGGGAGCTTGTCATTGTGGATCAATTCATTGATCGCACGCAGCGCCGGGTGGGCACCTTCTTTGACGAGGGCCTCGCCGCGCACGTCTCAATGGCAGACCCGGTGTGTCCTCTTCTTGCGCGTTCTTTGGCTGAATCTGCACGCAAAACGGGCGTGAAGGTGCACGAGGGTGGGACGTATGTGTGCATCGAAGGCCCGAGATTTTCGACCCGCGCAGAGAGTCACATGTTTCGCCAGTGGGGATGCTCCGTGGTCGGGATGACCAACGTTCCAGAGTGTTTCTTGGCGCGAGAGCTTGAGCTTCCGTACGCCACGTTGGCGCTCGCGACGGACTACGACTGCTGGCGCGAGCACGACGCCAGTGTGGACGTCGCGATGATTATTGAGATTCTTTCGAAGAACGTCGCGCGTGCGCAAGAGACCATTCGCAACCTCGCGGCAACATTGCCCGACCCGACGCGCTCGCCGGCGAGCACTGCGCTTAAAGACGCGCTCATGACCGATCGCACACGGATGTCCGCCGAGCTGCGTGAGCGATTTGCACCCGTGTTTAAGAAGTATTGGACCTGAGAGTTTGGCTGGGGACCGCTGGGCGATTGAATGCGCCCGTTCACAGCCAACATCGTAGCCAGTGGGGTGCTACTGTCGTATCGGTAGGATTGTGATTCCGTCTCGGTTCGATTTGTTTCCTCTCGCGGTGTTGCTCTTTTTGGGAGTATCGCTGGCCACGGTGATGACCGCCGTCTGGCCGCTTCGCTTTGGGGCGCGTCGAGGGCGCTGGATTCGCAACGGGTTGATTGTTGGTTTTTTGCTCGCGTACCTTGGACTTGAGCTGGCTCAGCGCAGTTTTGGCGTCCCAGGTGGTGGACCCTTTCGCATCCCCATATCCATTGTTCGATCAGCGATCGCGGTCTGTTGGGCCAGCGCGCTCTTGCTGATCCCCATCAGGGGTGCATTCGCGCTGTTGAGTCGACTTTTTCCTGCATATTTTCAGACAAAAGTTGGCAAAGAGGCTCTCGTTACCCTTGCCCCAAGCGTCGCGAATGATCCCCAGGTGCTCTCTGTACTCTCCGATACGCCCGACGCCCCCACGCTAGAGAGGGATGAAGCACCGCAAATGTCTGGGGATGTGAGCCCACCGAACAGCGACGTCCCTGCTGAGTCGCAACAAACCTTGAGGACCCTCTCACGGCGCGAAGCCATTGAGCGGGGCATCGCGGTGTCCACGGTGGGCACCTTGTCAACCGTGGTGGGGTATGGGCTGCTGAAGGGCTCAAAAGACCTTCGGGTGCGCGAGATCGTCGTGCCGATTGCGTCTCTTCCCCGCGCCCTTGAGGGCTATACGATCGCGCAGTTGACGGACATTCACGTCGGGATTTTCACCGGCGAACGTGATTTTGCTGCGGTGATCGAGAAGGCCAACGCGCTGCGAGCGGACGCGATGGTCCTCACCGGTGACCTGCTTGACCGCAATCCCAAGTTTGTCCCCGAGGCGATGCGACTGTTTGCGCGTTTGCACGCGAGGGATGGCGTATACGCGATATTAGGTAATCACGATTATTATACCGGCTATCGCGCGGTGCTTGATGGCTTGAACGCGACGCCCATTCGCACGTTAATCAACGAGCACGTGGTGCTTCGGCCCAACGATGGCGGGATTATTCTCGCGGGGCTGGATGAAATGTGGGCTCCGAGGTTGGCCCCTGGGCGAGGCCCGGATCTGCGAGTTGCGCTTCTTGGGGCCGATCCCGAGCT
>JANNCG010001225.1:0-4730 GCA_031386385.1 Myxococcales bacterium | reverse complement strand
TGATCACCAGATTCAGCACCGCGGCTTCGAGCTGTCCCGGATCGACCAAGGCCGGCCACAAGCCGGCGCCGCGCACCAGCTCCAGCTCGATGTTCGCCGGCAGCGTGCGACGCAGCAACGCATCCATGTTGGCCAGCAATTGGTGAGGCTCTCAGGGCGCGCGCGTAAGTACGCGCCTTTTGTGGTGGGTGCTGCGGGAATCTCGACCATCGCGTCTCTGTCCCGCGGCGGGATGATGATGTTTGTGATGGCCGCGGCGCTTGGGTGCATGGCGTCATTTTTACGAGGATTTTCAGTGCGAAAACTTAAAGTGGTGCTCGCACTCCTTGCCGCTGCCACCATTGTTCTGGCCCGCTCCATCGACACGATTATCGAGCGTTTTGTCACGGCTCCCAAAGAGAGTGAGCTCGCGAGAGTGCTCTTTAATAAGGCAGCCAAGATGATGGCTGAAGACCACCTCTTCGGCGTGGGAATCAACATGTACTCCCATGTGCTCGAGCATGGTGGTTACGCCGCACGGCTCAATATTGAGCCGGGGGATCGATCGGGAATCGCGCATCATATCTACTGGCTGACCGCGGCTGAGACCGGCTACTTCGGCGCGACGATGTACGTCTTGCTGATCGTATCGGTGTGGATAAGCGCAGCTCGTTTGGCTTTGCACTCGGGTCTGCGGGGCGACATCGGTGTGGGGTTGACCATTGGGCTGTCAACGATGTTTCTGCAGGGGACTGCAGAGTGGATCGCGCGACAGACGCCTATGGCCTACGCGTTCTGGCTCTTTGCGGGCCTCGCGTCGGCCCTACGCGGTACCGCGAGTCGTGTCCAAAAATGAGACATCCCTGAGAAAACGGACTGTTCGGGCTGTTGCAAAACGAGACACCGGGGGATGGGCAGGTCCGTCACACAGTGATTCAGCGCGGAGCTGAGCACACGGAAGCTGCCAAGTCAGCCGTTGCCCCATTTGGCACAACCGTTGCTCCGTACCGTTGGGTGATCACCCGATTGCAGGTCCGAGCCCGTTATTCTTCGATCTACGAAGAGGTCGCACTCATTGAGGCGCATCTACCGTCTCAACTGACCTCTCCACTGACGCGTCTTGGGCTTGTAGAAGCGCTGTCCAACTCCGTGCTCCATGGCGCGCTGCAGGTTGGCAATCAACTGCGAAATGACGGTCGGTTCGAGGAGTGGCTCGAAGCCGTTGAGACCGCAGAAGCGCAGAGTCCCGACGCGCTGGTGCACGTCTGCATTGGTCACGGTGAAGACATCACAACGATCACCATGTTCGACGGCGGTCGCGGATTTGATTGGCGCAACACAGCGCTGCGTCGCGGCCGTGGACTGCAACTGATTGAGCAGTGTTTTGCAGCTGTTCGATTTAACGAAGCCGGAAACCACATCCACATCCAACTTCGGCACTCAGCGAAAAAAGTATGACAACGTCCATCACCCCGCCACGCCGCGAGCGCGTTCTCATCGTTGATGACTTGAGTGTGAATCGCATCACGCTTCGCGCCCTACTGCTCCGCGAGAGTTCTGCGATTGAGATTGTTGCTGTCGGCGACGAGATCTCGGCGATTTCTGCACTTAGCGACGGTGACTACGACCTGGTCTTGCTTGATGTGAACCTTGGCGAGCACGGCAATGGGTTGCACGTTCTTCGCGCGATTCGCTCGCGGCCAAGCTTTGTTCACACACCCGTTTTGCTGCTGACCGCGCGTCAGTCCGATGATGAGTTCATCGCACAAACGCTGCGCGAGGGAGCGGACGACTATGTGTCTCGCCCGGTGGACCCACGGGTGCTCGCTGCGCGGGTGGCGAACGCGCGTCAAATGCGAGAGCGTTTTGTGGCGCTCGCGAGCGATGTGATAGTGGCCAACGCCGACGCTGCTGAGACTCGTGACGAGCTCCGACACGCGGGGCGCATCCAGCGGGCGGCGCTCCCGTCGGTTCCGGTGCGATCGTTGAGCGTTGTTGCGTCCGCAGCGGTGTTGGCTTTGTCAGAAGTGAGCGGTGATGCGTTCGACATCATTCAGTCTCCCAATGGCAGCACATCGATGGTGGTCATTGACGCGACAGGGCACGGAAACGCTGCGGGCATGGTCGCCTCAGGAGTTGCGGCCGTGATTCGCCAAGGTCTGATGTTTGACCTCCCACTCCCTGAACTGTTTGCCTCCGTTGAAGCTCACCTCCTGGTGTCCCAAGAAGATGGCAGCCTGCCCGTTGCCGCTTCCATCGCACGGATCAACCCAAACACAAACATACTTGAGATCGCAAACGCCGGAATGCCACACGTTTTGCTCTGCTTTGATGGCGTCTCGCCGCTTCCATTTCCATCAACCGCGCCGCCCGTTGGCTTGGTGATGGGACGACTCCCACTGGTAGAGACGATCGCAGTTCACGAGCCTGCAATGGTCATCATCGCAAGTGATGGGTTGTCCGGCGCACTCGGCAACGTCGATGGCGTCGGCGATCTCTGGGCCACGATTCAAGCGCACCGCTGCGCGAAAGCCCTTTGCAGTGCTGAATCGCTCTTAATGAAAGCTTACATCCGCGAGCATCTTCTGTCGTACGGCGTACCACCGAAGGATGATGCCACCGTGTTGCTCGCCTCCATCACTCCCTCGCACTCACGAAAGTATTAATGAAAACCGTTGGATTTTGCCTCACTGGAACGGATTTGGGTCAATCGGGGATCGGCGCTTGGGTCCGCGAAGTGTTGCCCCGGCTTGCACGCCAACTGCGCGCGCAGAACACACAACTTCGCGTATTTGCGACAGTGCGCGACCAGCAGGCGTACGTTGACTCACTGGGAGACATCGCCGTCTCAACGCTTCCGTCGTACTGCGACAACGCAGCGCTCGGTGCTCTGGACTCGCTTGCCGTACAGTCGATTCGAGCCGCATTGGGTGGAGTCGCCGTGTTGGTCGCACCGGCTGCGAATCGACGCATCTCGTGGAGTCGATGGGTCCCCACTGTCGCCGTTGTGCACGATTTGGCAAGCGCGACTCAGCCCACTCGACACGGGCGACTCCGATCTGTGTACGTAAAACACGCGGTGACATCAGCGCTTCGCCGTGCTGATTCTATTGTCGCCGTGAGCCACTCAACCGCGCGCGACGTCGCTTTACTTCTCGGCGCGACGAGCCCCTCCGTCACTGTGGTCCACAACGGGGTCAATGCGTCGCGTTTTCGACCTCGGGACGCTTCGGATCCGCTGGTACAGGACGCAAAAGCGAGTCTCGGACTGCATGGCCCGTATGTGCTGTACCCCTCCAGACTCGAAGCGCCTGCAAAAAACCACCACCGATTGATTGCGGCGTTTGCCGGTTCGGCGGTCACAAACACGCACCAACTCGTGCTGGTGGGCAAAGACTGGGGCGCAGCGCGCAGTTTGCAGGATCAAGTTTCGGCGCTTGGATTAGGGTCCCGCGTCATATTCGGCTCACACGTTTCACACGCCTGCCTTGAGGGGCTCATTGCAGGAGCTTCTCTGGTGACGGTGATGGGGACGGCCGAGGGCTTCGGTCTTCCCGCGATCGAGGCATTTGCTTCTGGCGTTCGAGTTCTTGCTGCCGATGCGGGTGCGCTGCCTGAAATTGTGAAGCCCGTTGGCCGTGTCGTTGATCCATTCAGCGTTGACGCGATTCGAAGCGCGATCGAGCGTACGCTGCTCGACGAAGAGTACGAACGCCGAATTCGACTCGATGGCCCACGGTATGCATCACTCTTTGACTGGAACACAGTGGCGCAAACGCTCACTGCGCTCTGCCGACTCGCGATGGAGCGAGCCGATTCTCAAACCCTTGCTGCAAAAGGATTGATCCGTGCCCTACAACGAAACCCTTGAACGTCCCGTTTCGACACAAGAGTCCGTGTCATTTTGGGACGCCGTTTGTGCACGGCGCCCACTGATCGGCGCGCGGTTCGCTCGCGAAATTGAGCGCGGTTGGATCTCGCCCGTAGATGCCCGGCTACGGCTTGGGTTGGCGTACGAGAACCCCGCTGAAGTGGAGCGCTCGTACTTCGCGAAGCGGTCGATTCTCAAAGATCTCGCGCTCGTCGCACGCACGCTGACGGCGAAGCTCCTGCTTTCGAGTGATCCTCCTTCAGCGCTTTCACGAATTCGAATCGTATCAGCAACGGTGGACAACGTGTCGGTGGACGCTGCAATTGATCGCATTGTGTCCACCCCTGAGCTCTCGCTGCCGCGCGCGAAGATTGTTCACTTTGTGCACCCACATGCTTTGAATGTCGCCACGGGCGACGAAACGCTGCGCGCACAACTCGAGTCTGCTGACTTGGTGCTGCCTGACGGCATTGGCCTGCAAATTGCCTCACGATTACTGCGCGAGCGACTCAGCCACAACGTGAACGGGACCGACCTTCTCCCCGCGCTGTGCCGCGTTCTCGTCGAACGAAACATCGCGCTGTCGCTCGTCGGTGCCGCCCCTGGCGTCGCCCTGCAATGCGCCGAGCGCCTGCAGAAGTCACATCCCGGGTTGCAACTCGGTGCGATCGCGCATGGATTTATCAACGAAGCCGAAACCCAATCATTTGTCCGCCGTGTTCAGGTTGACGGTGGAGTTGTGCTCGTCGGAATGGGCACTCCCATCCAAGAGTCCTGGGCGTGGAAGCATCTCGCCCACGTGAAGGGCATCACGGTCGTCACCGTCGGCGGCCTCTTCGATTTTTACGCCGGCAAAGTCGAGCGCGCCCCAATGGCCATG
>JANNCG010001208.1:0-5566 GCA_031386385.1 Myxococcales bacterium | reverse complement strand
CTTCATCGTCTGGTGCTCCGTGGGTGCGGTACACCGTGGTCACTTTGCGCTTCTCGCAGTACTCAGCGATGACCTCGTTGGCCAAGAGCATGAGCTCTTCAATCACTGAGTAGGCTTTTTTCATCCCTGGATCGACGCGGCTCTGCACAATATCGATGGGCGTTTTTGAGTCTTCGCCAAACTTCACCCGCGCCTCTGGGACATCGAGCATGAGCGACCCGCGACGTGTGCGCCTCGCGTTTAACAAGCCAGATAGCTCAGAAGCGATGGTGAGAGCTTCTTTGTACTCCGATGCTTTTGGATGAGGCTTGGCCAAATCGCTCCAGCCCATGGTGTGGGCTAGGTTTCCGTAGGTTAGGCGAGCGTGTGAGCGCATCACGCCCTCGATCAGTCGGACCTTGGTCACGCGTGCGTCTGCTGTGAGCTTGACCTCGACCGCCAACGTGAGGCGGTCTTCACCCTCTCGAAGCGAGGCTAGATTGGACGACAGTTCACGGGGAAGCATCGGGATCGCACGATCGGGAAGATAAATGCTGGTCCCCCTTGCTCGGGCGTCAAAATCGATTCCCGATCCGGGCTGCACATAGTGAGAGACATCGGCGATAGCGATCAGCGCGAGGTACCCGCCATCCTCGGTGCGCTTGACGTACACCGCGTCGTCGTGGTCTCGGGCGTCGTCGGGGTCGATCGTCATCAGCGGAATATCCCGCAAATCTTCACGTCCTTCGTAGTCCTTCGGAGTGAGCGCTGTGGACAGGGCGAGCGCCTCGGTCTGCGCTTGCTCACCAAACTGCTCTTCGACAGACTCGCGCAGAAGGACCTTCATCACTTCAACATCGAGCTGGCCGGGCCGGCCCAAGACTGCATGCACGCGAGCGACCGGAAGCTCCGATCCCATCTCAGGAAACCGGGTGATCTCACAGACCACAGCAGATCCGTCTGGAGCCTTTCCTGCGCTCTCGATCACTAAAGGTCCGCGGACTCGGACATCGTCGCACTCGACATAGGCGCTGTCACCGCGGATTCGAAGCGTCCCAGGAATGCGCAGCGATCGACGCTCAACGATGCGTACCACAACGCCCTCAAGTCCACGATCGCTGGGGTAAGCTCGAACCGCTACACGATCCCCATGCATCGCCGCACCGACACCCGCACTTGAGATAAACACATCGGGGCTGCCGTCATCGGGGTGCAAAAATCCAAACCCGCGAGGGTTGTGCGTGTAGTAGCCAACGGTCTCAGGGCTCTCTTTTTTTGCGCGTCGATAGCGGGCTCCCGACATGCGCGCGAGCATCCCTCGAGCGGCCATGGCATCAAGGGTCTCTTCCATCGTTCGCCGCGCAAACTGGGGCAATCCCAGCGCCATCATGACGTCTTGGAGATGCAGCGGCTTTCGCTCATCGCCATCAAAAAGTGCTAGTATCTCAGACGCTTCGGGGATTGCCGGTCGCATACAGTGTCAAACCTATTCTTTATTCAGTCATGCAGGCTATACAGCCCACCGTCGTCGCAACCGATGTACATCTGTCCATCGGAAATCAAGTGCGGAGACGAATCTACATCTGCCCCCAACATCACGCTCCACGCCACGCGCCCTGTTGGCTCAATGGCATAAACGCTGTCATCTTCGCTTCCGAGATAGATCCACCCGTCACGATCTACCCTGGGACTTGAGCGGATAAAGTTGCCGGTACGTACATTCCACCGTGGGGCGCCGTTGCTTGGATCGACCGCATAGAGCCTGAAATCGTCGGTCCCGACCAAAATACTGCCGTCTTGTGCCAGGGCGGGGGTGCTGTGGATTTCACCGCCGAGCGCGACGTTCCACAGGGTGACACCTGCTTCGGTGATGCGCCGCAGGTGACCGTCCTCAGAGCCAACCACGACACTGTCGTCATCAAGTACGAGCACCGAGGTGTCGATCTGTGAGCCCGTCGCGACGACCCTCAGTGGGTGTCCGTCGGTTGCAGCAAGCCATCGCACGTTGCCCTCTACATCACCCACAATGACCGCCGTGGCAGCGTGGTTGGCGCTTGGTGCTGCGAGCAGCCTTGGGGTCACAACACTCCAGCGCTGGGTGCCATCGCGAGCATCCACGGCCGTCACGCCTCGGACAGCGAGGTAGGCCATGGTTCCGACCAGCAATGGCGAGGCATCAGCGGTCTCGGTACTGTCGATATGCCATCGGATATTTCCGCGTGAATCAAGCGCGGTCCAACCGGCTCCGTGGCCCAATATCGTGAGACCAAAGCTCTGTGCTGGTGTGGCGAAAACTGCGCCCTCGAGAAAGCGCGCCCACTGCTCAACGCCACTTGCGTTCATCGCGTGAACCATCCCATCGAGACCCGCAAAAACGATGGTCCCGTCCTGCGTTGAAATGGGACTCGAGTAGATCCTTCGCTTGACCCGAAAGCGCCAGCGAATCTGCGGCGTGCGTCGAGGTCCCCGCGCGGCGCTTCGCCCGGTGTGCTGCGGATCCCCTGCAAATTGTGCGGTGAATGTCTGTGCCAGCGTAGACTCTGGGAGGGACGACGTGGTCAGCGCAAGGGTTGTCGCAACGGATGCGATCAACGCTCGACTCACTGATCAACGCCCGTGCGAAATCGCGCATCCATAAAGCGATCGGACAACGCGACTCGAATGATGCGACCCACAGCGGTGGTCGCCTGAAGCTGATCGGCGAGGGCAGGTCCCTGAACAACAAGTCCCTTCACTGCGGCTGCAATCTCACCGCCTGCGAGCACCGCGATGCGATTGGCGAGCTCAACAGTGCCATTGGCGAGCGCGTCGCCGTCAATCCCGCCACGCTGAATGAGCGTAAACGCGTGTGGGGCCATTTCTGCATGCTTGGGTCGTGGCAGCACGCGGGTGATGCGCCGACCAAGGTCATCAAATTTGGCCATGTCGATGCCGTCCACGACGAACATGGGGTCAAACTGTCGCATCAACGCAGCCATCAACAATGTGACGTTTGCGGCTCCCAACCGAATGATCAGCGGCAGAGAGAGCGCCACGATGGACATCGCACGCGCGATCGCAAAGCGCGCCACAGGGGTGTCTGCGAGGTCTGTTGGAATCAACACCGCCGCCGGATATCGACCCACCGGAAGGACCGTCAGTGCGGTGTGCGGTCCGAGGTAAATTTCGATTGAATCGAGGCCGTAGATCCGCGCCCATCGCTCAATCTCGCTTCGGAGGGGATGCGGTCGTCCACCGAGCTTCTCTGCGCGCATAGCGCCGGGCTCAAAGGGCACCAGGCGCTCAAGAATCTCGGCACCGATCCGCAGAAGCTCGCGGTGTGCGGTCGAGATACTTGGCGGGGCGAGCAGGTCCACAACGTCCTGGTTGATCGCTCCGGGACCGGCGCCTCGAATGTTTCCGTCGGCGCTTAGATGCTGCAATTTTGCAGATTGAACACCGAGTGAGACGGCCACGGCTGCGGCGATCTTGGCGCCATCCAAGCGACCACGGAGTGTGAGAACATCGACCAGTCGCTCGTATCCCGACGGGTCAAGCAGTGATCCATCGATCTCACCGCGCAGGTCTTGCGCTGCGCTGTCGAGCAGCTCAGCGAGCGCATCGGGTCGCTGAGCACGCATGTACAAATGAGCAAATGCTTGGAGAATTTGCAGGTCTGTGGGAGATTCTTCTCGAGCGGCTTCAAGCACTCTCTCAGCGTCATCGGTGCGGTCGAGCTGATCGTAGAGGACCTTGGCCAAGCGCAAGCGCAACCGTTTGCGCTCGTCAGAGTCTTCGCAGCGCGCGATCCACTGCACGAGCATCTCGGCTTCGTTTGCGGGCTGCAAGATCTTGGCATACAGGTTTGCCAATCGCTCAATGGGTCTGCGATCTTGCGGGTCAAGTTGCAGCAGACGCTTGTAGGCTGTCTCGGCCTTGGGCGCCAAATTGAGGTTTTCGTCAAACACAACGCCGAGGTCGTACAGCAGGCCGTTGCGTTCAGACGCGTCTGTTGCGACCCTTGCGAGACGGATGGTTGCGTCGGCGACCGAAGGCCAATCTTGTGCCATGCGAGACAGTCGCACCAAGGCACGAAGCGCCTCGGGCTGAGACTCATCCAAAGCGAGCGCAGACCGAAGGTGCAGTCGCGCCGCCGCGTTGTCGTCCCCTGCTTCTGCGATCGCGGATGCTCGTAGGCGCAACGGAATCGCGCTGTCTTTATCCGCACCACGAGCGAGTCGCGCCTCAATGCGTTCGCGCTCAGCCGCGGTATCTCCCAGAGCCTCAAGGGCTCGCAGAGCGCGTGGAAATGCCTCTGGATGGGCTGGATCTATAGCGAGAATTTGGTCAAACGCGTCCCGCGCTCGGGTGGGGTCGTTGACCTTGTCTTGCCAGAGGATTCCGGCCTGGAGGCGATGCTCCATGGCTTGGTCTGAGGCGTCAAGGAGCGTCGCGTAGCTCTCAAGGCATTCTGCTGCTGCTGCAAAATCGCCCAGAGTCTCTTTGCATGAAGCCAACGCCAGGTGTGCCGAAGCGTTGCGGGGTTGCTGCTGCACAGCTTCGCTGAGAAGCCCCGCGGCCTGCTCAATGTCTTTGAGACCGAGAAGAGCCTCGCCAGCACGTGTAAGATAAATGCTCTTCTCGGTGGGCTCGGTTGAACGCTCTGCCCGTTGCTTCATCACGGTCACAAAGAGGGTTGCGTCCCCTGTCCGGCGAGCATCGCCCTCAAGCGTGGCCAATAGCCGCTCGTCCATTGCGTTGCGCGCAAAGGCGGATTTAAGCGCAGAAACACCGGCATTTTGATCGCCTTCTGCTTGCTGAATCGCAACTCGCGCCGCGCTGTGGGCGATCGCCGAGACCTCTTCAAGGTCAGCCGCGTGGGTGATGAGTTTGTCGTACACTCCGAGCAGCTCGTCGTACCGTCCCTGCTCAATGAAGTAGCGTTCGAGCACCCTAAGTGCGGTCGCGTGGTTGGGCGCGAGCTCCAAGATCGCTTGGTAGGTAAGCACTGAGCTCGCGACGTCTCCGCGAAAGGTGTTATCGAGCTCAGCGAGCTTGTCGTACGAAGCAATGCGCGCGTTGTCGGTCTCAGCGCTTTTGAGCGCATCAAACGCACGTTCGGCGTAGTCTTCAAACGTTCCGGCGCGAAGCCACAGAGCCTCTTCCCACTGCTTCAGTCCGGGGTCATCAAGCGAACTTGCGCGAGCGCGAGCGAGGGCCTGGGCCGCGTCCTGAGGTTTGCCGCCATCCGCCAACTCTGCGGCCAACTGAATCCACGCGCCCTGCGTGTTTGTCGTACCCGCGGCTTGTGCTCCCTCTGCCGTTGCGCGAAGCACTGCAGCGCGCCGCTCGACGTCATCAAGCGGAAGCGCGCGCATGGTAAGTGCGCCCAGTGCGCCGTCATTTTTTCCGAGCGCCCAAACAGAATACAGAGCATTTGCGGCCGCAGCAGGATCATCTCCGCCGCGTCGTAGAGCGGCACGAACCGCGAGCATTCGCTCGGTGGGCGAGTTCGGTTTTGCCCCCGCTGCCGCTTCAAGTACCTGCGCGACCATCTCTTGCGGAATCTCGCCCCGCAGACCAAAGGTCGCCACCAGCTCGCTCGCCG
>JANNCG010001178.1:0-2834 GCA_031386385.1 Myxococcales bacterium | reverse complement strand
GAGCAACGTCTTGTTTTGCTGCTGCGAGCGGGCGCTGACATGGTCATCTCGGCGAGCCTACCAAGCGTCCGGTCAGCAACCAACTTTGAGCGCCACGTCACGCTGTTGTATCGCTCGCTCGCACACCTCGCGCGAGGCTCTATCGTCGACGCCGAAGCCTCTCTGTCCGAAGCGCTCCAGTGCGAACGATGTGACGTCATCCGTTACATCGCGCCTTCGCAGCGCCTAGAATCTCGATTTAACAAATGCGCCGAGTTTTCTTCATCCGTGCTTAAACAGCTCGAGAGTTTTAATCGTCGGTTGCTTGGCGGACGAGCGCCCGAAGAATAACCATAACGCTTCTGCTACACAGCGTCAGTCTTCACCGGGCAAGTGCTCATTCCAAACAAGTGATACAGCGGGCAGTAGCCCACCAGACCCGTTAACAACGGCACCAGACCGATAAGACCAAACAACGTGTGTGGCCCCATCACTGTGAGGGACAAAAGCCCAAGTCCAAGTACCACGCGCGCGACACGATCCCAGTTTGCTTCATTGGTTTTCATAAACGATCTCTCCTTGCTGGGTGAGATCCCGAGAGCACCGAATGGGTTCAACAATCGCGAGGATTTTTCTTCACCAACTGCTCATCGATCCAAGGTTGTGCACCGCTGCAAAACCTGCGTTTTTGAGCGTGCTCGCGGCGCTAGAGCTGCGCATTCCACTCGCGCAGTACACCACAATGACGCTGCTTTTTGGCTCGAGCTCAGCCATCCTGCGATTGATCTCTTGCACCGGAATATTCACCGCCCCATTTAAGTGCCCCGCGGCAAACTCGCCGGGTGATCTGACGTCCACCAACTTCGCGCCTTCCTGAACCAAGCGGTGCGCGTCAGCGCTTGAGATCTTGTTGCGTTGCATCGAGACAAAGTACGCAACAGTGAGCAAAACGCCAATGGCGAGGAGGATATTTTGAGTCATAGATTTCATACGATTGCGAGGTCTGCGTAAGAGCCGCTCGATGGATCAAAGGGTTCAGAGATGGACAAATTTTTTACGTTGGCTCTAGGAGAAAATTTTGAATCGCCATCCGGATAGACTCTTGAATCGCCGGTGAGACCTTCTTCGTTGTTGGGGTCGTGGACGTGCGACATAGGCTCAGCGTTCGTTTGAGCGATTCACAAGTGTTGCTACAGCGCTTGCAGCCGCGAATGTGCTCTTCCATCTGCGCGCACACCTCGGCGCTGATCTCGCCCTCTAAGTGCTGCGAAAATAGCAGCAAAACGTCCGGACACGGCACCCCAGTCGGCGCAACAACCTCGAGCGGAATCCCCAGCTCCGGCGCCAAGCTCTCTCGCACCAGAAGTCTAGCCCGATGCAGCCGACTCTTCACCGCCTGCACACTCACTCCAACGATCTGCGCCACTTCGGGCGCGGTGAGCCCCTCAACATCACGAAGCAACAAGACCTCGCGATAGTTTGGCTCAAGTGAAGCAATCGCGTGCTCAATAGCATGCTCGACTCGCTTGCTTGTGAGTGCTTCTTCGGGTGTTTTGGCCTGCGATTCAAGCCGGTCCGCCTCACGTCCCTCGTCAGTGTCTAGCGACACGATGGCTTTGGGCGCATACTTTCCGGTCCGGTGCTTTTTGAGACAATAGCTGCGTGCGACAGTAAAAAGCCAAGTCGACAGGCTCGACTCACCGCGAAATTCACGGACCCCTCGCGCCAGCGCAATCAGCGTGTCCTGCACCACGTCCTGTGCATCTTGCTCATCGCGGCACATCTTCATACTGAAGCGATAGATCTGGGCCTGGTGCTCTAGCAAGAGCGCCTCAAGAGCCTCACGATCCCCAGCGCGGGCTCTGTCCAAAAGTGCGGTGTTTGACTCTGTCACTGTGGCTACGAGTTGTACTCCACTGCACTGTTTGAGGCTATCCCGACGACGTTTGAGAGCGCCTACGCGTTTGCAAACAGCTGCTTGATGAGCACAAATACGGCTAAAATCAGCACCAAAAATGCAAATCCCCGCTTGAGTTTCGCCTGTGCGATTCGTCCCGAGAGAAGCGCTCCCAAAAAGCTCCCGACAACGGCGAACGAGCTGATAGTGAGCGCCAATGGCAGGTTGAGAGAGGTCTGCTGCAGGTGTGTAACAAAGCCCACAGAAGATTGCATCGCGATCACCAAGAGCGAAGTCGCGATGGCGCTTCGCATCGTCACGCCACCAAATAGCACCAAGCTCGGGACCACTAAAAACCCTCCCCCGGCACCGAGCAGCCCCGAGATCGCTCCGACGATACTCCCCCAAAAGAGCACGCGTACAACACTCATAGGCAATACATTATCCGAGTGTGCTGGACCTCCACGAAGCATCGTAAGGGCTGTGATGAGCATAAGAATCGCAAACGCGATCATCAACACGTCTGGTCGAATCAGTGGATTGAGCAGGCTTCCGCCGAGGGCTCCGAGCATCCCAGCCGTCCCAAAGATCGCCCCCACCTTCCACTGGACAAATCCTGCTCGCGCATGCGGAATGAGCGCCACCATGCTCGTCGCCCCAACCACCAGCAGCGACAGAGTCATCGCTTGCGCCGTCGGCAAGCGAACAACATAGACCAGAACTGGGAGCAGTAAGATGGAGCCACCGCCACCGAGCAAGCCAACGGTGAACCCCACCAGCAGCGACAGGACTGCTGCGGCGGCGATCACGCTAGATTCCGGTCAAGATTTTCGAGCTCACACATAACTTACCGAGTGTGAGCCAAGATCGGTAAGAACGGTTCAACGTAGGAGAGGTATACTTCCGAATAAATGTGTGAACCCTTCGCCCATCGCAAGACTCCCACAGAATACGAAAG
>JANNCG010001163.1:0-1733 GCA_031386385.1 Myxococcales bacterium | reverse complement strand
CTCGATAAGCTTCGACTCAACGACGCGAGCTTTCAGTTTGAGCCGGACACATCCGAGGCGCTTGGATTCGGGTTTCGCTGCGGTTTTCTTGGTCTTTTGCACATGGAGATCATCCAAGAGCGGCTCGAGCGCGAGTACAATTTGGACCTGATCATCACCGCTCCGAGCGTGGTGTACAAAGTCCATCTCAGACACGGCGATCCGGTCATGGTTGAGAACCCATCGAAGCTGCCCGACCCCGGTCGCATCGATTTTATAGAAGAACCCTATCTCAAAGTGACTGTCCACACGCCGAGCACTTCGGTCGGTCCGATCATGCAGCTTTGCCAAGACCGGCGGGGAGCGCAGACCGGGATGCAGTACGCTGGGACAGATCGCGTGATTTTGTCCTACGAGATGCCACTCAACGAGGTGGTCTTCGATTTCTTTGATCGACTCAAGGGTGTCTCGCGCGGTTATGCGTCCATGGACTATGAGCTCATTGGCTATCGTAAGGGCGACCTGGTGAAGGTCGATATCTTGGTCAACGGCGAGCCCATTGATGCGCTGAGCGTGATTATTGACCGGGACAAATCGTCCAAGCGAGGTCGCGATCTTGCGATCAAACTGAAAGAGCTCATTCCGCGACAGCAGTACGACATTGCCATTCAAGCCGCGATCGGTGGCAAAGTGATCGCCCGCGAGTCGATGGGCGCGCTTCGCAAAAACGTGACGGCAAAGTGCTACGGTGGAGATATCAGCCGCAAGCGCAAGCTGCTTGAGAAGCAAAAAGAAGGCAAGAAGCGGATGAAGTCCGTTGGAAGCGTGGATATTCCGCAAGAAGCCTTCTTAGCGATCCTTAAACTCGCGTGAGCATTTGCATAACGCCTCATAAAATCCCGCGCGGAATGATCCCGTGCGTTGGGAGTTAATCTTGGTAATGTCACGCTACAAGCTATGGAGACTCAATGAGCCCGACGCTCGGTGACCGGTTTTGGTACGCGTTTTGGTACTTTCTGCTTCCTGCAGCCCTCGCGGTCGCAGCCCTGCAAGGTCTTTGGCTTGTTCATGCTTTGGCAGAACCCCCCGCGCCCTGGCAGTACCTCTTTGCGTTCGCTGTCCTTGAGGTGATTGTTCTCAAGGTGCGCGATCAGGTGATTGCGGCTCGAGGCGGTATCCGTGACCTACACTCGCTGCAAGGCGACGCCAACGCGCTCAAGAGCGAGGCGCAGCGGTTGATCAAGAAGTCTAAGGTCAACGTTGAGAGCGAGCGGGCGAAGTCTGTCCAGAGTCAAATCGTCAACGTGGATGACGCGATTGCGCGCAAGCACGCGGCGGATCTGACGGCTGCACTGCAAAAACTCGAGGACCTGTTAGAGAAGCACTTCGCTGAGACGCGCAAGGGGACCACACGTGAGTACATCGAAGCCATTGCTTTTGCGGTGCTCGTCGCGCTCGGTGTGCGTGCGTTTGTGGTGGAGGCGTTTAAGATTCCCTCGCCGTCGATGTATCCCACACTCAACGTGGGCGATAACATCTTTGTAAACAAGTTTGTCTACGGACCGATGATTCCGTTTACCAACAGGCGCTTGTGGCACGGACGGATCCCTGAGCGCGGTGAGATCATCGTGTTCATGTATCCCGTTGACCCTGCAAAAGACTTCATCAAACGCGTTATTGGGCTCCCGGGTGATCGCATTCTGGTGCACGAAGATGGCACTGTGGATGTGAACGGAACGCCCATCTCACGCTGC
>JANNCG010001123.1:0-4263 GCA_031386385.1 Myxococcales bacterium | reverse complement strand
CGAACCGACCGAGGCAATCCACTTGCAAAAATGCCGATCAAATGGCCGCTCTTCGCTTCCCCGTCGGCGCGTGTCATGGTTGCCCGGAACAACAAACCCTGCCCTCTCTCCACAAGACTTTTCAAAAAACGCAGCCGCGGCGACAAACTCTCGTTCGCTCTGGGTCGCACAAAAATCTCCGGTACCCACGACGGCATCAAGCTGCAAACGCGCGAGACAATCGCTCAGCGCCGCTTGTGCGTCGCGACTTGAGACCTTCGCTCGAATCGCGCGCGAATACGCTGTGACCACCGCCCTGCCGGGAAGCTCAGCCAGGCTCGGAGTGCGATAAAAATGCACGTCCGTGAGGTGAGCGATGCGGATGCTGGTTTGCAATTGACGCTCGAATGATAGAGATTGCCACGATGAACGCAAGCGGTGAGATTGTTGTCCTGTGCGCAAGTCCACGAAAGCTTCCAAAGCCCGCGAAGCTCAACGGTCGGGTGGTGGTGCTGGACATCGCGTTTGCGGCCGAAGGAGCAGGCTCGAGTTTTGAGCGCGTGACGCAGCCCTTTCTCGATGGTCTCGGCAACCGGCTCGCGATGTGGATTGATCATCACGATCACGTGATGCATAGCAAATTCGCAGGCGATTATAGGTTTGTACTGCACAACAAGCGCGACCACGGGGCCTGTCCCGAGCTGGTGACTCCTGAGCGTGTCGCTCTCGCTGGGGAGGTCAACACTGTTGTGTGCCATGAAGACCTTGATGGGCTGTACTCTGCGGCCAAGTGGCTTCTTGGAGGTGTCGAGCCGTATTCTGGATCGGACGATGACGCCCGCGCAGTAGACACGCGGATGGGTGTGATCTCTTCTCGGGGACGACAAATCGATCATGCGTTGCGTGGTCGACCGAAGGACGATCAGCTACGGCTTGATCTGGTCAAATACTTATCGACCGGAATGAGGGACACGGGATTTAGGTTTCGACTCGAAGATGCCGCTGCGGAGTTTGCGCTGCAAGAAGAGCACGCGCAGACCTTGGCCGAAGAGTTTATTGTCGATGGCAACGTGGCCGTGGTGGACGCGAGCTCGTTTGTGAAGCGCGTGGGCTCATACGACAAGACCTCGGCGCTCATGATTGGGCAAACGAAGGCGAAGGTCGCTGTGGTGTTTGACGACGTCAACGTGAGTGTCGCGGCGGCGTTTGACTCAAACATTGACCTGTTGAAGCTGTTTGGGATCGATGGAGGGATGCCCACGCGGGTGAGTGTGCATCGCAATCGACTGGACGAAGTGCTGCAAATTCTCAGAGAAAAAGTGCGATAGCAGAGCTGTCTGGGACGGGTTTTTTTAGATCCCGATCCCGAGAGAGAACAGCAGTGTGCGACCGGGTTGCACGACCTCGCGATGTTGCCAATCGCTCGCAACCGGGTTGCTGAAGCGCCAGTCAAAGAGGTTGTACAACCCGAGCGTGTACCGAAGGCCAAAGCGCTCTATCTGCCCGCTCGCGACGACGTCAGCGATCACAGCCCAGCCCGTGGTGGCCATGGGATTAAACGCTGACCCTGCGCTTGGGGCGATGAGGCTTCTGGGGGCCTCAAGCGTCAAGCGCGACGCGATCTGCACAAGGCCGGGCACGATGGGGACCACCCCACGCACCGACGCCAAATGCTCAGGCACATTGGGCAGCACCGACCCCGTCTGCGCGTTGCGTGACCGCTGATACCCATACATCGCAGAGAACATCCAGCCCCCGAGCCACTCACGTCGAAGCTCAAGATCCGCGCCAAGGACGTACAGCGGACTTGAAGAGTTTTTGAGAAAGAGCACACCCGCAGCGTCCGTGTCCGCGGTAACAATGTTTTGCAGATACGAGCCGTGGAGGGCGCCAACAGCAGCCCATTCTCCGAGAAATCGCTGAGAATATTCGACCTCTCCGCTGGCGATTGTCTCAGGCGTGAGTGTGGGGCTCGCGCGCTGGGTGTTTTCCATGTCGTTGTAATATAACTCGTAGATACTGGGCGCCCTAAACGCCCGCCCGCCAGTGAGCTTGAGTGTGGCGGTCTCAGTGGGCCGAAATATGAGAGCGGCGCGAGGGTTGATCGCGACACCGTTTTGGATGTGAGTATACACGTCAAGCCGCGCTCCGACTGAGTAGCGAAACCACCGCGTAGGGTCCCCCTCAACGAGCGCGTACCCTGCTCCAAGAATATAGTTGTTCTTTGAGTTGAGGTACTCGGTGCGCACGCTCGAAGAGTTGGTCGTACCGCCAAACATGTTCAGGACGGGATGATGTTGAAACTCTCCACCGACGGTGAACCGAACCGCGCGTGAAGGCTCTATTTGTGCTCGTGCCTCAAGTCCGTACCAAATCCCCGTGTACTCTTCGTCGTTGGGCTCACTGAGCTGGTACACCGACTGAAAATCGTACAGGTTCGCGTGCGCGCGTAGAAACAGCCGACCGATCGAGCCAATTTTAGGCTCATAGCGAATCTCTGCAAAAGTCCTGGCGTCGATCAAGCGAGTTTGCTCGCCGTTGAGCAGGCTGCTGAAGGCTCCGAGCGTATGATTGGTGTCGCGAGCGGCCCAAAAAACTTGTGCCGTGAGGTCTTTGTACCAAGCGCGTGCGTGGACGGTCCCTGCGACAAACTGACCGTTGTTGCGCGCCGTCACAGTGTTTAGGGTCTGCCTTGATCCAGGCATGGTTGGATCTACGAGCGACGAGACTGTGAGAGGGACATCGCTTCCATCAGAGCGCGCTACACCGACGCTGGCCCAGACACCAGCGTCTCGCCCAAGGTTGACCGAAAACCCCGCGCGCGCTCGCATGATACCGTCTCCCATCGCGCCAATTGCTGCGGTCACCCTCGTTGGAACCTGCCTCCCGCGCGTCACCAAGTTCACCACTCCAGTGAACGCGCCTGTCCCGTACAAAACCGAGCCCGGTCCCCGAACTACCTCAACGCGCTCAACGTCATCAAGGTCCACGCGTCCGTCAAATCCCACATAACTTGCGCCCAAAATGTTGTCGTTGAGTGGGTGTCCATCGGCGAGGGTGAGCAGGCGGTTTCCGTAGTCACCTAAAACGCTCACGCCTCGGACACCGACGGAGGCATAGAGGCGATCGTTGGAGAGAAAGATGCCACGTGTTCCGCGGAGGGATTCATAGATGGTGGGATAGCCAAATGCGCGAAGCTCTCGGCCCTCGATCACGCTCACAGAAGCGGGCGCGTCCTCGATTCGCTCTGAGACACGCGAAGCCGCGGTCACCTCGCCGGCGCTTCTGAGCTGAATGTCGCTTATCTCTGTGGGAGTCCCGAAGCGTACGTCCACCGTGCGTTCTACACTCGCATAGCCTGTAAGTGATATTCTTACCACTCGCTGCCCTACGGAGACATCGCGTACCACGGCGGGGGTAAATCCCGCGGGACGACCGTCTACTTCAACCAGTGCGTCACGCTCGCTGGCGTTCACGATGATCGATCCAGTGAGCGCTTGCAGCGAGGCGTTGACCGAGATCTCCGTGTTGGCGACGATTTGGACGCTTCGAGAAAACGTGATAAATCCCGGGCGAGACACAAACACTGTGTGCGAGCCTGGGGCCGCCTGCAGCACACAGGGGAGGGCGCACTGCGTGCTTGATGACTCCTCGTCCAGATGTGCGGTCGCCCCGACCGGTCCGTCCACACGAATCCCTCCAACGATGCGACGTAGGGTCAACTGGACGACTGTCTCTTGGCCGACGGGCGCGCGGATGGGCTCGCTTGCTGCGGGCTCGTAGCCTTCAAGCTCTGCTAGGACGCGGATCGTCCCAGGGCTAAATGCAAGGACTGTTGGTGTTCTTCCGCGTGCACCGAGATCTCGTCGATCGATGAAGATCGTGGCGCCAGGAGGGGTAGTTTGCACTCGAACAATCGCTACTACATTTGCAATCCGCTGCATGGATTGCTCGATAGTTCGTCTCGTGGTCTCGTTGCTCTCTCCCTCAATGGCCTCAAGATAGTACCGATACGCCTCCGGAAACCGCCTCAGCGCAGCAAACGCTCGCGCAATGTTAAATGCCACGTTGCGGTTGCGAGCGAGACGGTTGCTGGCGAGAAAATGCTCAAGCGCTCCTCGAAAATCATTGGCCGTGTATCGCTCTGCGCCCAACTGAAACTGCAGCTCCGCTTCGTCCGCTAGGTTGTCGGCGTAGGCGCTCATGGGTGAGCACAACAGTCCGCTGAGCGCAACGGCAGAGAAGAAAAAACGAGCGGGCTTCACGGTCGGCATGACACGGGGA
>JANNCG010001116.1:0-2308 GCA_031386385.1 Myxococcales bacterium | reverse complement strand
ACGAGCTGCTGCTGTCGGGCGAAGAAGCCGCTGAGCAGCGCGAGGCTTTTGAGCGAGCGGAGAAAGAACGCGAGCGAACCGACAAAGAGCGCGCGCGCGCAGAGCAAGAACGTGCAGAACAACTCGTACGTGAGCTTGAAGCGAAGCTTGCGGCAAAGAACGTCCGCGGTAAGCGCTAGCCGGGGATTGCAAACCGGGACCTAGCTCCCGGTTTTTCGGGACCTAGCTCCCGGTTTGACGTCTTGCGATTGCCGCTCTGTGGAGTTCGGACAGTGAGCATGATCGTTCGCGACGGACGGTACTTTCTAGACACAAATGTGTTCGAGTCAGTTTGTCGCGGCCGGTCTGTAGACATCGATCGAAGAACTGTTACTGTTGGTGTATCGAAGATCTCCATAGGGGTGTTGATATTCAAAACACGGGGGATGTTTGATTCGCGAGCCATCGTTGTGGTTCGCGAGGTACAATAAGCCGCTTGCGGCGAAAGCACATGGAGTCAAACATGTTGAGAAATCAGTTGGAATTTAGCAAACGAAACGAAACGAGCAAGTCTCGTGCCGTTCGCGCAATGGTCAGTACTGGCCTAGCGTGATGGCGCTTGCGAGCGCTGGGCTCGTGGGGTGTTCCGATCCATATGGGACGGTGAGTCAGGCGATCACAGTGCAACCCAATCGCGAAGTGTCCGAGCCACAAGCTGTTGAAAATGTGCGCCTTCAGGCAGAGCCTGCGGTGTCGTTTTTCGGCACAGCGGCAACGCCACGATTTGTCTCGTGTGGTGTCGACACGGCGCAGCGTGACGTTCAAATGAACACGGCTTGGTCCGGAGTGACTTGCCATCTAGAGAATCCGACGACGGGCCAGTTCGACACGCACGTCGCCGTGCGCAATCAGGAGCCGTGGCCAGCAAGCGACGGATTCACGGACGGGCACGTATCGCTCGTCAGAGACCCCGGCGACAACAACTTGATTTGGATCACAATGGTCGTCAATTGGGACACGATAGGTTGGGGTCGTCGTCGCTCGCTGGGAATTGGCAGACTCAGCATTAGCTCCACGGGTAGCCTACTTGTGCAGGACGGCGATTTAAGCCCCAACCGCACCCCCAACATCACGCAGATCCTCCGATCCGAGGTCGAGATGACTGCAGACAATGGAAGTGGTCCGTTTTATCCCACGCTACTCATTCATCCAACGGCCGATCCCAATACCGGGCTGCGTCAACAATACATTGTGTTTTTGCAGCGGGATGGCACGGTATCGAAACGGAAAGAGCGTGTGGGCATTGTGCGTCGCGACATGAACCATACTCATGGCTGGTTTGATGCGCAGTTCATTCAGCCCGCTGCGATCGCGCTGCCGCCAGACGCTTCCCAGTGGTCCAACGACGGCAACGAATGGGACAATATTGGGACCGACGAGATGCGCTTCTCGCGCCCGATGGCCGCCCTTCGCGCAGATGGCTCCGCGATCGGAATCGCGTTTCTCCGTTTGTCATACAGCGCAAACACGAGCGGTGAGCTCGTAAACACAGGCTTCATTAGTCAGCCCATTCGGCACTTTCACGCCGAGTACGACACCAATGCGCTGACGTGGGGCGCAACGGGAAACGTCACGTCGGCGAGTATGCCGCTGTTCCAAGCGAGCTCGATCACCGAAGGGATTAAAAACGGAGGCGACGATAGACAGTATACGGCGCTCCCTTACGATCCGATCGTCCCGCTCATTGGCGATACGGTCGATCGTTGGCAAATCGCGTTAGCGACCAACCGCGCCGTCAACTCGAGTGGTGTCGCGATAAACTGGCGCTACGGAACGGTCACCGTGAAAAATATCAGCAGCTATGGGGATTGGCGCGAAGCGACAGTGTTCGCGAGCCCAGCGCAGTCGCTGCTCACCTCGGTGTTTCCGTCGTTTGTGTCGTATCGACTGGCAGCGCCAGCGAGCACGCCAACCTACACGCTCGCGTTCATGGGACAGCTCAGCGGAGAACAGTCGGGAAATTTACACGCATTGACGACCACGCAGGGGGCGGCATTCATGTGGCCTACCGCGGACACGCTCACAAATGCTTCCAGTCCCGCCGTTGGGACTGTACCGTGGCTGCCCGGAAGCGCGAACGGGACCACCGACTTCGCGTGGACAGGACACTGGGCAGGGAAACCCAATCTACATTACTTCGGAACGTTCACCGGTTTGGTGGCGGCGGAGGGCAATCTGTTCTTCGCGTGGACCGACTCACGTCGGTTTGATTCACAATTCGCATTAAAACACCACGAGAGCATCTTCGGCACTCGCTTCTCAAATCCAT
>JANNCG010001084.1:0-11362 GCA_031386385.1 Myxococcales bacterium | reverse complement strand
GGGTCGCCCGACATCGCGCTGACCTTGCCGCCCAGGCGCAACATCAGCCGAGCGCCGACACCGGCGTCGAACGCGATGCGCACCGCGCCGGGGTCCCACAAGGGGCCGAGCGCCGCGCCCGTGATGCCGCGTTCGAGCAGCCGGCACAAGAAGAAGGTGGAGTCACCCGCTGCGCCGCCGCCCGGGTTGTCGGCGCTGTCGGCGATCACGACCGGGCCTGCCGGCGCGGCGAGCGCCTCGTCGAGCGCAGCGTCGACGCCGGGCATCGGCACGTCCAAACGCGCGCGCAAACAGATCAGCTCGTCGGCCAGTTGGCGCGCCAGTTGCGGGCCGTGGCTCGCGGTGGCATCGGTGTAGACAAGGATCTTCGTGCCCATCTCGGCGACGTCGCCCCAGGGAAAACCGTGCGTCACCGAAATCGAGAGTACGCCGTCGCGGCCCTCCAGCGCCTGCAGCCGGTCGACGAACCCGCGCGCCGGTTCGCGCGTGGTGTGCACCATGGCAAGCATCTCGCAATCCACCACCGAGGCCACCGGCCGAATTCGCCCGAGCACCTGCGCTTCGCACAGGTCGACCAGTTCGAACGCGCGCTCCAGTACGTCGGTGTGCGGATATTCCTTGAAGCTGATCAGCAGGTCGGCGTGCTGCACCATCGCCGGCGTGAGGTGGTTGTGCGGGTCCAGCTCGGCCCCCACCACCACGCCCGGCCCGACGATGCCGCGCACCGCTTCGAGCAGCGCGCCTTCGCAGTCGTCGCAACCCTCGGCAACCATCGCGCCGTGCAGGCCGAGCACGACCATGTCGACCGGCAATGCGGCACGCAGATCGCCGAGCAATTCGTCACGCAAGGTCTCCCACGCGTGGCGCGTCGTGATGCCGCTCGGTTGCGCGCTGGCCACCAGGCCCTCGATCACCACCCAGCCGCGTTCGCGCGCGCGCTGGCGCGCCGCCCACAGCGGGCCGGCAAAAAATGTCATGCGGTCCGGGTGCTGGCCGGCCGGGTAGTAGCCCGCTTCGCGAAACGACGCCAGGCCGGTGGTCATGGGCGCGAAAGTATTCGTTTCGGTGGCGATCGAACCGGTGAACACGCGCATGGGAGGACAGCGATGGAAATGGAGACGCGCAGCGTAGCAGCAGCTCCGGTCCGCGGCTTGCCGACCCGCGCTTGAGTAACATCCGGCCTCGCCCTCGCACGCCCACACCATGCCCAACCCGACCCGCATTCCCGGCTACCGCTTCCTGCACTCTCCCGGGCCGACGCGCGTTCCCGACGAAGTGCTGCACGCGATGAGCCGCCAACCGATGGACCTGGGCGACCCGCGCGTGTCGCAGGTGATCGACGCTTGCGAAGCGGGCCTGAAACGACTGCTGGTCACGCGCGATGCCCATGTGCTGATGTACGCCGCCAATGGCCATGGGGTCTGGGAAGGCGTGATACGGAGAGATCGCTCCGTTGCGTGAGATGCCGCTCTCGATCCTCAATGACCGGCTTGCGCGTGCGTACGTCTACGAAGAGATACGGGTCGCTACAGATGCGCTCAGAGTGAAGCTCACCAACAGCGACGCGCCAATTGAAATGCTTGAGGTCCAGGCGCTTCTTGAGTTGATTGATCGCGGTCGGACGATGGGCCCGCTTTCTGAAATTCCTGAGGGAGACGAGCTATGATCGGCGAGGTGATTTTGCCTGTGATGGGGGTCTATAACGATCAGCGCAATCAAATGATTGTGAGCTGGTTTGTCAAACCGGTCGCGCGTCGGTTGATGTCTTTGAATGCAACCATTCGGACGGTGTACTTCGCTGTTGGGCGCTTCACGGATGGATCCGAAGTGCGAACGGACTATCACTTTATCGCATCGGATCAAGCAGGCGTAGGCTGGCCATTCGCGGCGTCGACAAGACAAAACGAGCTGTTGGGATCGGGCGAAAATGACGTGTTGGTCAAACGCGCTTTGTTGAGTTTGTATGGCGCGGAGCACCCCACCTTTGCTGACGACGCGCTCGCGCGAATTTTTGCTCCCTACACCCGTGATGTTCATCGTGAGGGGGTTGCGGTGAATCAAGCCTTTGCTCCGTACTTAAAGCTTGATCGTGTGGACTCTGATCCCAACAGTTGGGAGGGCAAACGCATGGCATTCACGGTGCGTGCTCAGATTGTGGGCTCTGTGTTAAACCCAGAATTAATCCAAGACGAACCCGTCAGATGGTCTAACGAGGATCCGCGAGACTATATGGATCGCGCCGAGCTAGCGAGCCGTCTCAACAGCGCGAAATATTTGGAGTCGCAGCTGGAGTCACTGCAAAACATAGTGAAAGCCGCCGAGAATCACCGAACCAACCCCACCCCTGAGCTGCTCGCAGTGTTGAGACAGGCGCTTGCAATTCGAGCTCCGGTCGCCACCACAGTCGTCGATGGTGTGGACGAGGACGAGCTCGGAGATCTCTAGTCAGAACAGCTACGGTGTGCCGGAGAGCTTGCTGACTATGAGATAAGAGATCGCTGCCATTGTGGCGGCTGCGGGGATGGTAAAAATCCACGCCCAAACAATCCGTCCGGCAACACCCCAGCGGACCGCGCTGAGTCGCTTTTCTCCCGTGCCCACGCCCACGATTGCGCCGGTGATCGTGTGCGTTGTTGAGACTGGAATCCCACGAAAAGTCGCGAGCGCCAGTGTGATCGCGCCTGCGGTCTCCGCTGCAAATCCCCCCACCGGACGAAGCTTGGTGATCTTCATGCCCATGGTTTTTACGATGCGCCAGCCGCCAGAGAGCGTCCCGATCGCCATCGCGAGATGGCACGACAAGACAACCCACAAGGGCGGGTGTTGAAAGTGCGCGTCGAGTTGGCGCGCGCTGATGAGCAACGCGCAGATAATTCCCATGGTCTTTTGGGCGTCATTGCCGCCATGACCGAGCGAGTACAGCGCAGCAGAGAGCAGTTGCCCGCGTCGAAAGATCTTATCAATCGTCGCTGGTCGCAGGCTTGCTAACAGCAAACGAATCAATTTGGTGAGGAGATATCCTAGAATTCCTCCAAGCAATGGAGCCGCGACAATGAATAGCAGCGTCTCGCGAAACACCTTCACATTGAGAATCGACAGTTGTGGGACGTGGGTCAGGGCAGCCCCTGCAAATGCCCCCATGAGCGCGTGCGAGGACGAGGACGGAAGCCCCCACCACCACGTGAGCAGGTTCCAAATAATTGCACCGAGAAGAGCGGCCAAAATCACGTTTTGCGTGATGGCTCGTGGGTCCACGCCCTTGGCGATGTTGCGACTGACGTGCGAGTTAAAAACCAAAAATGCGATGAAGTTAAAAAACGCCGCCCAAGCCACCGCCGCGCGTGGAGAGAGCACACGTGTTGAGACCACGGTCGCGATGGAGTTTGCTGCGTCGTGAAAGCCATTAATAAAATCAAATACCAGCGCAAACACAATAACGATGACGAGAAACGTAGTCATCAGCCGTGCTCCAAGACGATTCCTTCAACGATGTTTGCGACATCTTCGGCGCGATCCGTGGCGGTCTCCATCCGCTCGTAGATATCGCGCCACTTCATCACCTCAAGTGGGTCCTTCACTTCTTTAAACAACCGGACTAACCCTCGACGAAAGACCGCGTCGGCTTCGTCTTCTTTGTGTGCAATATCACGGCAAATCGCGAGAATTGCTTCAGCGTCTTTGATGTTCTTAATCGACTCAACAGCGGCAGCGACTTGCTTGGTGCTCGCGACAAGGACTTGAGCGAGCTCTTTGGCCTCGAGGTTTGTCTCTTTGATCTCATAGAGCGCAACACGAGCAGCAGCGCCATCAATTGAATCAAGAACATCATCAAGACCCGAGATGAGACCATGAATCTCTTCGCGATCCAGTGGCGTAATCCATGTCTGATGGAGCGTCTTCACAACCTCGTGAGTGATCGTGTCGCCTTCAGTCTCAAGCAACTTAATCTGTTCGGCAGTCTTCACACTATTCGCGAGATCTTCGAACATTTTTTCGAGCAGTATTGCGGCGTCGACTGACTTTTTTGCAAGCTGTGTAAACGAATCCCAAAACAACGCGTCCCGTGAGAGGGCCATGTATTTGCTCCAGCAGGTGAGAGTTTTCGGCGCGGACCATAAGGGCGAAGCACCGAGAAAGCAATCGTTCTCCAAGAGCACAAAATTGCGCTGTCACATGATGTTCACATGACGGGGTTGCATTGAGAATTACAGCAGTTTTTGCAGCGTCTCTTTCGACGGTGGCGAAGCCGCGCCGCGCTCGGTCACAATCGCGGTGATCAATCGAGCGGGTGTGACATCAAACCCCGGGTGTCTCGCGTGCACCCCAGATGGAACCATCTGCTTCTCGCCCACCTGCGTCACCTCTGCACTGGATCGCTGCTCAATCGGAATCTTCGAACCATCCGTGGTCTTCATGTCCACTGTGCTCCACGGCGCCGCCACAACAAAGGGTCGCTCATGCAAATGTGCGAGGCACGCCACGCCGTAGGTCCCGATCTTGTTGGCAACATCGCCATTCTCAGCGATTCGATCTGACCCAACCACCACTGCGCGAATCTCGCCGCTCTGAAAATAGTACGCCGCCATGTTGTCGGTGATCACCTCAACGTGAATCCCATCACGGTGCAGCTCCCACGCGGTCAAGCGTGCGCCTTGCAAGTAGGGACGGGTCTCATCGGCCAAAACACGAATCTTTTTTCCCTGCGAAATAGCTGCTCGAATCACACCAAGTGCGGTCCCATATCCGCCTGTTGCGAGCGCCCCTGCGTTGCAGTGGGTGAGCACCGTGCCTTCATCGGGCATCCACTGAGCACCAATCGCGCCCATGGTTTTGCAAGCAGCGACATCTTCGCGATGAATGGCGAGCGCCTCATCGAGCATCGCTTGCACACGAACCTCGTGGGACGAGTGTGAAATCTGTTCCGCTCGATGTTGCATCCGCTCAATGGCCCAAAACAAGTTCACGGCAGTGGGTCTTGTCCTCGCAAGCAACTCGCCAGAGCGCTGAATTTCTCTTTTGAAATCGTTTTTTGCCGCGCTCGTTTGTGCCGCAAGTGCGAGCCCGTACGCCGCGCTAATTCCGATCGCTGGAGCACCGCGAACAACCATCGCACGAATGCCTTCGGCCACCTCTTCGACCGTTGTGTAGCGATAGTAGGTCTCTTCTGTCGGCAAAAGCCGTTGATCGAGCATCAGGACTGAGTCGCGCTCGGGGACAAGCTCGACGGCGCTGTAGTCATGGCCCGAGAGGGGCGCGGGGTGGGGGATGGGCATGAATGACCTATTTACCTTTACGATCGCAGTTGAGTGACGCGCTCTTCGATCCACCGGATCACTTTGCCTTCAGGATCGCTGTTAGTGAACCGAGAGAGCTCTTGGATTCCGGTGGGCGAAGTGACGTTGACCTCAGTGAGCTTCTCGCCGATCACGTCAAGGCCAACGAAGTACAAGCCATCTTCGCGAAGCTTCGGCGCGAGTCGCTCAACGAGCGCATGCTCCTTTGTCGTGAGCTCAGTGGGGTGGACGGTTCCACCAACATGAATATTGCTTCGAGCCTCACCCTGCGGCGGCACTCGCAAGATCGCTCCCAACAGCTCACCATTTAAGAGCAACACACGTTTATCGCCCTGTTTTACCTCAGGGATAAACTCTTGGACCATCACCGGGCGCTTGCCCTCAGCGGTGCTCACTTCAATAATCGAATTGAAGTTAAGGTCGTTCAGATCGAGGACAAAGATCCCTTTGCCCCCGTTGCCATCAAGCGGCTTAATGACCGCTTTGCCGCCAAGGTCTTCGACAAACGATCGAATCTGTTTGCTCTCATACGCCACGAGGGTTTTGGGCATCACGTCGGCAAAGTGCATCGCGTAGAGCTTTTCGTTCGCATCGCGAAGCCCCCGAGGATCGTTAACGACCAGTGATTTTCCTCGTACAAGTTCGAGCAATTGCGTCGCATAGAGGTAGTTGCTGTCAAACGGCGGATCGGTTCGCACCAAAATCGCATCTATGCTCTCTCCGACGTTTACCGTTTGTGGAGCTCCAACAATCGCGTGCGCTGGCGGTGCCGAGCGAGCGAGCTGAACGGGGCGAACCGTCGCAAACAGCTCTGTCCCTCGCGCGTACAGATGCTTCTGCTGCAGATAAAAAACCTCATGCCCTCGGGACTGCGCGGCCAACATGAGCGCAAATGATGTGTCTTTGTCGATCGAGACGTGTTCGATGGGGTCCATTACGCAGGCGATACGCATACAATTTCCTGTTCTGAAGCGCGGAGCCTGCCACAATCTCGCCCCCGGTTGAGTAAACATTGATGCGAAGAAAGATAAAGGCGCGAGCTCCAGACGCCGTTTTAGTGACCGCCCTTGCGGTGACATTTGCGAGCCCGATGGTTTTTGCGTGGTATCGGCCTTCATTTCGCGCACGACGATTTGCAGTTGCGACCGACAACGCAGCGGCTTCAGAGGCGGCTGCTACGGTTTTGCGTGCCGGAGGCAACGCGGTGGATGCCGCGATTGCAGCGACACTCGCTCTTGGCGTTGTGAGCCCGAGCTCATCGGGATTTGGCGGTGGTGGCTTTGCAGTGGTGTGTCAGCCGACGGGAGACCGGTGCACATTCATCGACTTTCGTGAGACGGCGCCGAGCGCATTGACGCTTGAAGTGTTGCGCCGTGCGAACAACCCCAGAGTGAGCCAAATTGGAGGGTTGGCCGTGGGTGTTCCTGGAGAACCCGCGGGGATGATTGAGTTGTCTCGAAGATTTGGACGACGACCGCTACGGACGGTGGTCGCTCCTGCGGTGGCGTTGGCGCGACAAGGATTTGTGGTCTCGCCGTTTCTCGCAGAGCGAGTGGGTCAAGAGAGACTAGAGCTCCAGCGAGATGCTCTGCTCGCGCGGACCTTTTTGCCCAATGCAACGCCCGTCGCCGCAGGCGTTCGTGTTCGTCGCCCACTTTTGGCCGCCACGCTTGAACGGTACGGTCGTGAGGGTGAGCGATTTGTTCACGGCGCGTTTGCTCAAGCAGTCGAGCAGACAGTGCGCACAGAAGGCGGCGTGCTGACCGCGGCAGATATCGTGCAATATCGACCGGTTGAGAGAAGCGTTTTGCGTGGCAATTTTCAAGGATATTCAATTGTCACAGCGTCAGCTCCGAGCGCCGGCGGTATGATTGTGCTTCAAGCTTTGCTCCAGTACGACGCGCTTCTCGCACGCAACATCGCTATGCCAGAGGGCTCCAGCTCGTCACATCACGCGCTGATTGATGGTTGGAAGCATGGCTTTGATGATCGTGCGCGATACGTTGGTGATCCCGGAGCGGGCGTCTCGATTGTCCCGTCGCTCTTAGAAACTTCACGATTGGCTGCAAGACACCGTACATTTCTTCCGGAGCGCGCGCGTCCCGTGTTGCTCAGCGAGCCACCACGCGATCATGGAACAACCCACATCTCAGTCATCGACGCTGACGGGATGGCCGTCTCGCTGACGACAACAGTCAATCTCGCCTTCGGTGCTCGGCGCACGGTCCTGGGGATGGACGTGATTCTAAATGACGAAATCGATGATTTTTCGCTGGGATTAGAGGGCAACAACTTTGCTTTGGCGCAGTCGGTTCCAAACGCGCTCGCCGCGGGTCGTCGACCCATCTCTTCTATGTCGCCCGTGGTGGTCTTGCGTGACGGACGCCCCGTCGCCTGTGTGGGTGCCGGAGGAGGACCGCGCATCGCGACCGCCACGACGCAGATATTGCTGCAATTGTTGCGGCACAATCGTTCAATCGAGGCCGCCATTGGCGCGCCTAGAGTCCATCATCAGGGCTCGCCGGACGTCGTGATGGTCGAGCCCGAGATCACTGAAGATGTTCGCGCCGGCCTGCGATTGCGCGGGTATACCGTGACTGAGAGCCCAGCTCCGCTCGCGGTCGCGACCGGAGTGGTTGTCGGCGACGAAAATCACCAACGGATCCTCTTTGCAGCGAGCGATCCGCGCAAAATTGGCGGGGCTCCTGCAGGCGATTAATCCAACTACACTGGATCCAGAAACCGCCGAGAACCGCTCAAACGGGAGAAACACAAACGCCGATCCATTCAAGAGAATGTACCGGCGTCGTGTGCTCATCACCTCAACCTGAGTTGAAGTGGTGAAGGATCGAGCTATTCGCTTTCGTCGCTGGAAGCAGGAGCGGCAGCGGGGGCAGAGGCAGGCTTTTTGGCCTTGCCGCCGCTCTTTTTGCTGCTCTTCTTAGCTGCGCCCTTTTTTGCGGCCTTCTTAGCTGCCTTCTTGACAGTCTTCTTAGCTGCTGGCTTCTTTGCGGCTGCCTTCTTGGCTACGCCCTTCTTTGCGGTCTTCTTAGCGGCCTTCTTGGCTACGCCCTTCTTAACAGTCTTCTTTGCGGCCTTTTTTGCAGTTGCCATGATGTGTAAATCCTCCACCTAAATTGGTGTGTATGTGTTTTCTCGGTTTGTGTGTCACCGAGGTTGTCTGCAATGTGTTGTATGGTCGTTTGAATACGTTGTCAAGCAATTCGACGTAGGGCAACACATGTACACCTAAGGATGTGCTCTCTATTGACAAAAACTTTTATCTGTGCGTCCGTGCGCTTTGACAGGACGAAAGGTCAGAGTTGATGCAATTGAAAATCCTTTGGAAGAGCGCTTTTTTGGCGCTCGCGCTCACACAATTAGTGGCGTGCGGTAAAAGTGCCGAACATCAGGCTGCAGAAGCCAGAGTTCGACAATTAGAAGGCGAACTGAGCACGTTGCGGACTGAGCGAGGCCGACTGAATGAGCAGCTGACATCACTTCGCGCGACGAGCGAGCAGATGGCTTCGCGCTTGAGAGCTCTCGGCGAAAACGTTGAGCGACTCGAAGCTTCGAATACAAACACACAGTCAGAGCTTGATGCGGCACGTAGAAGAGAAGAGGAGCTCCGGCGTCAACAGCAAGCAGCTGAGGCACGGCTCGCGACGTTTAGGCAGATGCTTGGGCGATTTCGCGCGATGATTGACCAGGGAAGATTGCGTGTTCGTATTGTGCGAGGGCGCATGGTGATCGAGCTTCCTGCAGGAATTCTCTTTGACTCGGGCGAAGCGCGCCTGCGTCGTGAGGGAGAAGACGTTTTGCGACAAGTCGGTCAGGTGTTGGCGCAGATTCCGGATCGAGACTTTTTGGTCGCAGGACATACCGACAACGTGCAGATTGGCCGCGGCGGTCGATTTGCAGACAACTGGGAGCTTTCAAGCGCCCGAGCTGTCAACGTGTCGCGCTTTCTTTCGACCAACGGAATCGCCGCAGAGCACATTGGCGCAGCTGGCTATGCAGAGTTTCAACCCGCCGTGGGCAACGACACCGAGCAGAACAGAGCTCTGAATCGTCGAGTTGAGATTGTGTTGATGCCAAACATCAACGAGCTTCCAGACTTGACCTCGCTTGAGCCATCGAGCACGACGACCCCGGCGACGACGCCAACGACGCCAACGACGACCACGACGCCTTAGGGCGGACATCCCGGCGGGTGGAGCCGGGGCGTTTTGACGATTTCTCAATCAACCGGAACATTCGCGTGTGTTGCGGAGTTGTTGCTGCACATCCCTAACAAACATTGCCGCAGTGCGTCATCATTGCGACAGAATACTATTGACGCAGCAGGCCTGCGGCCCTAGTATGCCATTTCGAATTTGTCAGTTGTCTAAGCGCAAAACGCTCAAACCCAATTGACGGCTGGGGATCTTTGAAGGAAATCAATTATGCAAGCAGCGAATGTGAGCGAGTTCAAGGTCGGCGACAAAGCAGTATATCCAGCACAAGGCGTCGCTGAGGTAGTGAGCATTGAAGAGCGAGATATCGCTGGAGCGCGTCAACGATTCTATGTGTTGAAGTTGCTCGATTCGCAGCGAAAAATCATGGTTCCTGTGAAGAACGCGCAGTCGGTTGGGTTGCGTCAGGTGGTGTCCGAAGAAGAGGTTCGTGAGATCTTTGAGATTCTTCGCGAGCGCACCGTGGTGTTCGACAACCAAACGTGGAACCGTCGATACCGCGGATTTATGGAGAAAATTAAGACCGGCAGCATTTTCGACGTGACAGAAGTCATGCGCGATTTGTACCGGCTCAAGGTCGCCAAGAGCTTGTCCTTTGGCGAGCGCCGAATGCTCGAGACCGCTCGAACGTTGATCGTAAAAGAGATTTCGATCGCTCGGGGTTGGGCAGACGACAAAACTATCCAAGAGATCGAAGCGATTTTTCTCGAGACCAACTGAGTCTCTCGTCCGAATCGATCAGGGGGAATCACTTCGCGGTAGAATGCGACACCGTTCCGGTAGTACGCTCTGCGGCACCATGAACCGAACAGAAAGATGTACTAATCTATCTTGCTCGTCGGTTCATGCACTCCAGGCGGCGGCGCCCCGGTTCGCGCATAAAGACAGCGCGTTGCAGCAATTTCCGGCGCGGCACCCCGCTCATCCACACGTCTTTACTTCGCGAGCAACCGAATGGCCCGCAACCAAATTATTATTAACGTCGACGTCGGTGAAACCCGCGTTGCACTGATCGAAGATGGCATTGTCACCGAACTTCACATTGAGCGTAAAGGGGAACGGAGCAACGTAGGCGACGTCTACCTTGGCCGCGTGACCCGTGTGTTGCCCGGTATGAACGCAGCGTTTGTGGACATTGGTCTCGAACGTGCAGCGTTTTTACACTCAGAAGATGTCGTCGCGGAGCAGCGTCTCCGCGATACGACGGTCTTTTCTGACAACGACACTGACGATGACGCCCCACCCAAACCCGCAGGACGTTCTGCTCCGCGCTCAGAGCGTAATGTCCGCGCTGACCGAGCTGGCTCGCCGGATCGGCAGGCCCCATCGCGTGTGCGAACCGAAGTTCCGCTGGAGCGCTCTCGACCCAATAGCTCCAATGAAGCACTGGTTCGCGAGCCAGCAGAGGTCGCAGAGCGTGCGATCCCAAGTGAAGTCAGTGAACCTGATGAGATGCCTGCGGATGAGATGCCTGCAGATGAGATGCCCGCGGAGCAAAGAGAGTTTGCTGAAGAAGCGTTTGCTCCGACTGGCGACAACGAAGAGATTGCAGACGATGATCTTCCGTCCGAGCAATTTGAGGCGGACGAAGAGTCCGCGGGGCTTGGCGATATGTTGTCGGACACTGGAGTTGGCACGACTGGTGCGAATTCAGGAGTTGGAAACGACAAGCCAGGTCCTTCAAGGGATCGCTCTCAGCACCAAGGGCGCAACGGCCGATCGGGCCGCGATCAACGTGGACAACCGCGAGGTCAGTCTGGGGGTCAGCAACGCGGTGGCCAGAACAACAACCAAGGCAACAACCAAGGTGGTCGTCGAAATGCCCAACGGGGC
>JANNCG010001055.1:0-10026 GCA_031386385.1 Myxococcales bacterium | reverse complement strand
CGAAAAAACACAACCTCTCGGCGCTGCAAAAAATGAAGTTGTACGACGGAAGGATGCTTCCGGGCTTCACGCAGGACACGGTGAAAGAGCTGCGCAAAGACAGCAAGCGCGAAGGGATGGACGGGATCTCGCCTCGCTTTGTGCAGGACATGATCTCTAACGCTCTGGTGCGCTACGAAGAGCCGTCGCTCAACCCGTTTATGGTGCTCAACGAGATCGAGCGTGGGCTCAAGTCGCACTCGCTCATCACCAACGACGATCAACGCAAGCGGTACACCGATCTGCTCACGATCGTTCGGCGCGAGTACGAAGAGATTATCAAAAACGAGGTGCAGCGTGCCATCTCTGCGGACGAGTCAGAGATTGCAAAACTGGCTGCAAATTATGTGGACAATCTGCGCGCTCACACACTGCGCGAGAAGGTCAAAAACCGCTATACAGGCCGCGACGAAGAGCCCGATGAGCGCTTGATGCGGTCGATCGAAGAAAAAATCGACGTGGCAGAGTCGCGCAAAGACGACTTTCGCCGCGAGATCATGAACTTCATCGGCGCCCTCGCACTTGAGGGCAAAAAATTCATGTGGAACACCAACGACCGCCTCCGCCGTGCCCTTGAGTTGAAGCTCTTCGAGGACAAAAAAGACACCATTAAATTTAACACAGTGGTGTCCAACGTGGTGGATCGTGAGACCCAAGAGAAGATCGATGCGGTGAAGACTCGCTTGATCCGCGACTTTGGGTACGACGAAATCTCAGCACAAAACGTGCTCGAATACGTCAGCTCAATCTTTGCTCGCGGCGACGCGAAGGCCTAGAGCGCGCTCGAAACCGCGACGGGGGGCAACGCGGAGCCTGGACTTTGTTGCATAACGCAACTATATCGGGGGTGAGGTTTTGTCCCCATGCTTGCATACGAACGCATCGAGTACAGAGGAAAGCACTACACGGTCCCGAAGCTCTCACCGCAGGGGATGGTGATCGAGCCACAAGAGAAGGCTGAGCTTCAAAATGAAGAGCCTGATGCAAGCTCTCCGATCATTCAGAAGCTGAACTCTGTGTGGGATCTGGATAACTTTAGAGTGATACGAAAACCGTCCCGTGTGGCGATGCTTAGCACAGACGAGCGAGCGGTTTTTTCGACGCGGGACCGGGCGCCGAGGACACTGGATTTGCCCATTAAGTTTCCGGGAAGTGCGTTTAGGGTTCCGGCGGAGTTTGCGCAGTTTTCGTCGGTGATTCAGCGCGTAGCGAATTTTGAATGGCGGGTCAATCGTCAGTGTTTTGACGAGTATTATTGTTATCTTACGGTGGACCAAGGTGAGGTGCAGCCAGGCCGATTGCAGCGCGAAGCCCCCTGCCATGTGGACGGCTTTCAGGGCGCGCGGTGCACGCCCAAAGTGCGGATCAACCACAGCTATGTGGTGAGCGACTTGGTGCCCACGGTCTACTACGAGCAGCCATTTGACTTCTCGAAGCTTGACGAGAGCAAGCACAATTTTTTCTGGGAGATGAACCGCCAGGTAGCCCTCACGGACAGCGCCCACAGTTGGAGCCCGCAGCCGTGCGAGCTGTCCATCATGGACGCATACACCGTGCATCGTGGCGATCTGGCAAGCGAGCGCGTGTATCGGACTTGGGTGAGGCTGAGCTTTGAGGTTCGAATTTTTGATCGACTCGGCAATGCGCACAACCCTATGTTCAAGTATGATTGGCCTATGGTTCCTCGGGATATCGAGGGGCTTGGGTTGGTCGCATGGGACGAGACGTGCGAGCCAAGTCTTCGTGTTTTTCCTTGGCAAAATACCGATGGAACCAAGTTTGATGACCGCTCGCAAAAGACTCAGCCCCAGCTGCGCAAACGTGAAAAACCGTGAACGGGTAACTTGATGAACGACACAACAACTCACTTAACCGACACCGCTGATGCGGCCATCTGGCGCAAGGCGCTGCGTGTCGCGGCCCACGCTCATGCGAGACAATTGGTTCCGGACAGCACGCTTCCGTACCTGGTGCACGTGACGGAGGTGGCGTTTGAAGCGCTTGGAGCGCTCGACTCGGACCCCACCCTCGACCGCAACTTAGTGATCGCATGCGCACTTTTACACGACACCATCGAAGACACAGGGATGACGCGCGACGCACTGGAGAAGGACTTCGGGACGGCAGTCGCATACGGAGTGAGTGCCCTGAGCAAAAATCCTGAGCTCACAAAACGCGACGCGATGGAAGACAGCCTGCAGCGGATCTGTCTTTGTCCCAGAGAAGTGTGGGTCGTGAAGCTCGCGGATCGCATCGTCAACTTGGCCGAGCCGCCCGCTTACTGGTCCAACGACAAGCGCCGTGAATACCAAGAGGTTGCGGTTTTGATCGCGGACACACTCGGCAGCGCGAGTCCCTCTTTGCATGCGCGAATTCGGCTCAAAATCCAGCAATACTCAAGGTTCATGACTTCATGACCGAGACTGCAGCGGCGTGGACGATTGCCCGCGTTTCAGACTGGATGAGAAAGGACTTTGTCACGCGCGGGTTTGCTTCACCCCGTTTGGAGGCAGACCTGCTTGTGTGTCACGCGCTCAGGCTCAAGCGCGTGGACTTGTACACCAAGTTTGATCAACCACTGACCTCCGAAGAGCTATCCACCGTTCGTGCATTGGTCGAGCGACGTCGTAAGCACGAGCCCATCGCGTACATCACCGGGAAGCGCGAGTTTTACGGACGGAATTTTCACGTCACGTCTGCGGTGCTGATCCCCAGGCCCGAGACAGAGCTTGTGGTCGAGATAGTGCTTGAGACGATTGCTCCGGCCCAGCCCGACGTGACTTACCGAGCGTTAGACATTGGAGCGGGAAGCGGCGCCATTGCCATCACCCTGGCATCTGAGCGCAAGGATTTTTCAGTCACAGCGGTCGACATCTCGCAAGAAGCGCTGGCGATTGCTACAGAAAATGCTGCGAATTTGCTCGTGAACGATCGCGTTGAGTTTGTACACGGAGCGTTTTATCAGCCCGTCGGCGCTCAGCGGTACTCGGTGATTGTGAGCAATCCTCCGTATATTCCTTCGGGCGAGATCGCAACGTTGATGGAGGATGTGCGAGACCATGAGCCGCACCTAGCGCTCGACGGTGGCACCGACGGGATGGACCTTCTACGAGTTATTTTGCAGGACGGAATCAATCACATTGAGCCAGGCGGGTTGATCGTCTTGGAGTTTGCAGTGGGGCAAGGCAAGGCGCTGGCCGAGATCGCGGCGAACGCTGGCTGGACCAAGATTTCAATCCGCAAGGATCTCACCGGGCGAGAGCGTGTTCTTGCGGCGCATGCTCAGGGCTGAGGGACGCGCGTGAATGGTTGTAGCCAACCGATTGAAGTTCAACCATAATTACGCTCTTATGACTGAATCCCTTCGAGCATCGCGCGGTGTACGTGGTTCACGATGGCCATGGCCAGCTACGGCGGTGTGCACGCTCGCGCTCTCTTGCTCAGGGCCGCAGGGCAACGACGCGGGGGCGGGTGATGGTCAGGTGACCGATCAGCCTGACCCCAGTGTGGACGGCGCCGTGATCGCGGACACCGGGATTGATCCAAACCGAATCGGACCTGCAGGCGGTGCGGTCGATCGACTGCACTTTGGACTCTACGGCGACGTGCGCCCACCTAACGAAAACGAAACAAACACTTATCCGACCATGGTCTTCGGTCGCGTGATCGCAGGATTGGCCGCGCAAAATCCACAGTTTGTCGTGGCGACGGGCGACTATATGTACGCCAACACTGCTGCCACGGTGAACGCGCAGTTAGACCTATTTCTCGCCACTGAGCGTCGCTATACGGGCTATGTTTTTCACGCCCTCGGCAACCATGAGTGCACGGGAGCGACACGGTTTAACTGTCCGAACGGAAACGAGACCAACAACATTCGGCTGTATCGCGAGCGCGTGATTCCCGACTTGTCTGGGCTCTACTACGACTTTACGATTCGCACTTCAACGGGGGCTGCACACTTCATTGTGACGGCGCCCAACGCGTGGTCGAGCTCACAAGACGCCTGGTTTGACCGCATGCTCGCAACGCAGGCGATGTACACGTTTGTCGTCGCGCATGTGCCTCCAACTGCCTCTGATGACGCACCCGGGACCAACATCATCGAGATGAAGACCGCAGCCCGCCCAGGCGGTGTCACGCTGCGATTGTATGGACATACCCATGACTTTCGACGCATTCAGGTCAACGGTGTGATCGCAGGCAACGCCGGTGCTCCGCTGAACGCGATGAACGCGACGTATGGCTTCGCGATGATTGATCAACGTGCCGACGGTGCTATTCAGGTCACTGAATACGAAGCTGGTGGAATGCCCGTCCCAATGAGCACCTTCGCTGTCCGAGCAAACGGCACCGCGATGCCCTAATGAATTCGCCCGTTGGCTTGCAGCGCAGCTAGAGCGCGATATTGCCGCGAGCGCCGTGCAAAAAGATTTGAATGACCGCTTCGAGCACCGTCCGCAGCTCAAGCGCCGCGTTGGCGGTCCAACCGATCGCACCTGCAAGCGCGTTCACCAAGAAAAAATCGGCGAGAAAATTTGCAGGCAGTGGGCCCTCCAGCTCTCCGCGTGCCTTTGCGATCTCAAATCTCTTGGTCAGAACGGAGCGCACTGGATCAATCTCGACGTCGTCAAAACCCGACGAGCGCGTCCGCAACGCCACGATGCTGGTGTCTGCGAGAAGCTTGGGATCAGACTTCCATTCGTCCGCCATTGAGTTGCAAAACGAGGTCAGGATCGTCTCGACCGATGCATCTTCTGGAAGTGATGTGATGGCCGCAGCGTTGCGAGTCTCAACGTACCCAAGCAACTCTAAGAGCACATCGTCCTTGGTCGGAAAGTGAAAGTAAAAAGTCCCCCGCGACACGCCTGCCATCTTGGCGATGTCATCAATTTTGGTGTTCGTAAACCCATCGCGACGAAACACGCTCAGAGAGCATTCGTACAAACGTCTATGGGTGTCTTCACGCTGACGGTCACGCACACCTAACGAAGGAGTGGGCTCACTCGGATGATCAGTCATTTTGTCTCTCCGGAGATAACTCAATTATCCCTCGGTTAGCTACTGTTTGTCTGAACTTTTCGCGCCTTGAGACGCGACGGTACAGTATCGTTGGCTACCCTGATGCAATTCTCTGAGTACGTAAAACTAGATGCCACCGCGTTGGCTGAGTTGGTAAAGAGCAAACAGATTTCGGCCAAAGAGCTCGTTGAGACCGCAATTGCGCGGATTGAGGCGGTGGACACCAAAGTGCATTCGGTCATTCATCGGCGATCGGTGAGAGCGCTGGATGAAGCAGAAAAAAACAGCACCGAAGGGGTCTTTGGTGGCGTTCCATTTTTGGTCAAAGATCTCGATGGCACCCTCGCAGACGAGCCCTACAACGGCGGAACCCGGGCTCTCGCAGGCTACATCGCAAAGACTGACAGCGAGCACTTTGCGCGGTTTAAGCGCACCGGAGTTTTGATTATCGGCAAGACAAACACACCAGAGTTAGGTTTGGTTGCATACACCGAGCCCGAGCTCCACGGCCCCACTCGCAATCCGTGGAACCTAGCACACACCCCCGGAGGATCCTCTGGTGGAAGCGCTGCAGCGGTCGCTGCGGGGATTGTTCCGATGGCGCACGCTGGCGACGGTGGCGGGTCTATTCGCATCCCCGCGAGCGCGTGTGGTTTGTTTGGGCTGAAGCCTTCCCGTGGTCGCATGCCCATGGGCCCGGACGAGAGCGAGTCGTGGCACGGATTTGTCTCTCGCCATGTGGTGTCCCGCAGCGTTCGCGACAGCGCCGCGATGCTCGATGCGACACACGGTCCGGACGAGACATCTACGTACCAAGCCCCCACCCCAGCACGTCCCTTTCTCGAAGAGCTCAAGCAATCACCTGGCAAATTGCGCATCGCTTACACCTCGCGCTCGCTCATGGGCTCAACCACACACCGCGATTGTGTGCAGGCGCTCGAAGAATCCATGAAGCTGTGCGAGTCCCTGGGGCATGAGGTTTTTGAGGCCTGCCCACCCATCGACGCTGCGGGATTGCGAGCCGCATACCTCACCATCGTGTGCGCGTGTACTGCCGACGGGATTGATCAAATTGCAGCGCTGACCGGGCGGCTTGCACAACCGGCACAGTACGAGCCGGTCACATGGTTTCTCGCTCAGTGCGGACGCGCGATGAGCGCAGCGGAGCTCGAAAATGCTCGGACCATGGTCGCAAAAGCGTCTCGCGACGTCGCACGATTTTTTCACAACGTAGACGTGTTTGCCACACCAACGCTCGCTCATCCACCGGTGAAAATTGGAGAGCTACAGCCAAAACCCTGGGAGATGGCCGGGATGGCCGTGATGCGCGGCGCGCCCATTGGGCCGGTGCTCAAGCAGGCTCTTTTTGCACTCGCAGAGAACAGCTTCGAGAAGACACCCAACACGATGCTCTTCAACATGACGGGCCAGCCCGCGATGAGCGTTCCGTTGTTTGTGAACAGCAATCATCTCCCAATCGGGACGCAATTTGTCTCGCGATACGGCGATGAAGCGACGCTGTTTCGGCTTGCGTCACAGCTTGAGCAAGCGAAGCCCTTCTTCACGCAGTACTGCGGACTCTAAGCGCATGACGTTGCCGCCAGAGACCGAATACCCTGAAGAAATTCTATTCAAACTCACCATGCGCGCCAAGACCGCGATGCGGGGACGGCTGAAGGCGCTGCGGGCAGCGACTCCTGCAGACGCGATCGCGACTCGCTCGGCGTCGATTGTCGAGCGGGTGAAAGAGCTCGCGATCTACCAGTCCGCCAAGACCATCGCGATGTTTGTCGCCATGCCGCAAGAGGTGCATTTGGCCACGCTCGCAGAGCACGCACGAGCGCAGGGCAAGCACGTGGCGTTGCCTATCGTTATGCAGTCGGAGCCATCGATTGTGTTTCGCAGTTGGATGCACAACGAGCAGGTTTTTGCCTTGCAGAAGAGTTCATGGGGTCTTCAAGAGCCCACAGAGACTGCGCCTCACGTAGCGTACGAGGACATTGACTTGGTGATCGTCCCAGCGCTCGGTGTTGGCGAAAACGGACATCGCATCGGGTACGGAAAGGGCCACTACGACCGGGTGCTCCCACGCTGCACAAGGGCCAAGAGCGTTGTGGTGGCGTTTGATTTTCAATTGCTCGCTGAGATCCCTGTGTTTGAGAGCGATCGAGCGTGTGATGTGGTGGTGACGGATCGCCAGACGATCATCGTTTCGTCAACCACATAATGAAGCGGATCAGTCGTTTACACTGGCTACCCGTTCAGTGTTTTTGGTGTTAGGGCTTTACGTCCAAGCCAATGGAACGAGCCACCGACAGCACAATCCAAGACCGCAAAACTGCAACGCGAACCGACGACGTGATCGAGATTGTCGGAGCGAGAGAGCACAACCTTCGCGTCGATCATTTGGTCATCCCCAAGAACGCGCTCGTGGTGTTCACCGGTCCCTCTGGGTCGGGCAAAAGCTCGCTTGCGTTTGATACTCTCTTTGCCGAAGGACAGCGTCGCTACGTTGAGTCACTCAGCGCGTACGCGCGCCAGTTTTTGGGCCGACTTGATCGCCCCGCGGTCGAGCGCATTCGAGGCCTGTCGCCGACGATCGCGATTGAGCAAAAATCCGCCAGCGGAAATCCTCGCTCAACCGTTGGGACGATCACCGAGGTCTACGACTACCTACGCGTGTTGTATGCAAAAGTTGGCCGACAGCACTGCGTGACCTGCGGCAAAGAGGTGCGTGGACGCTCGGTCGATGAGGTGGTTCGCGACGTGCTCAGTCACGCAAAAGGACGCAAGGTTACGCTGCTGGCTCCCATTACCGACAACCGAAAGGGTGAATTTAAAGAGACGCTGGAGGCCTTTGCGACACGAGGATTTGTGCGGTGTCGCATTGATGGCGCAACGCATCGATTGGATTCGCTCCCCGCGATTGATAAGAAAAAGAAGCATACCGTTGAGCTGGTGGTGGATCGCATTCAAGCAAAGGCAGACGAGGCCAGAAGGTTGAGTGAGGCGGTCGAGCTCGCGTTGCGTGAAGGCAAGGGAGAGTGTTTGGTGCTTGCAGAAGGGGACACCGAGGCACCCGTTCGATTCAGCGAAGCGCGCTCATGCTGTGGGATCGCTTACCCCGAGCTGTCACCGCAGAGTTTTTCGTTTAACAGCCCCTTAGGAATGTGTCCGGGATGCAACGGGCTGGGGACGCGGCTTGAGATGGACCCTGATTTGATTATTCCAGACCCAGGCAAATCGATCCGCGAGGGGGCGATTGGACCGTGGGCAACATCGGTGGGGCGTGGCGAAGGTTGGACCTTTCGAATCATTGAGGGGATGGCCAGCGCGACGGGGGTTGATCTGGACAAGCCGTGGAAGAAACTGCCGCAAAAACAGCGTCAACAAGTCCTCTACGGGCTTGAGGGCAAAAAGATGCGAATCACCTGGGGCAAAGAAGGGACGGAGAACCATGGCTCGTGGAACATCAAATTTCACGGCGTGATTCCCACGTTGATGAGGCGGTACCAAGAGACCAGCAGCGAGCGAATGCGTGAGACCTATCGCAAGTATCTGCGTGATGTTCACTGCGACGATTGTGGCGGCACGCGGTTGCGCAAAGAGAGCCTCGCGGTGAAGCTGTCGTCTTTCAGCATCGCGCAATTAACGGCGATGGCCGTGGATGACTCAGCGAAGGCCGTCAACGGATTAGTTCTCAGCGAGAGCGAGCGAGTGATCTCTGAAGGCGCCTTGCGTGAGGTCCACGCCCGGTTGTCATTTTTGCAAAACGTCGGACTCGGCTATCTCACGCTTGACCGTGGAGGGCCGTCGCTCTCTGGTGGTGAGGCGCAGCGCATCCGGCTGGCCAGCCAGCTTGGCAGTGAACTTACTGGAGTTTTGTACGTGCTCGATGAGCCTTCGATTGGATTGCATCCGCGAGATAATTCGCGGCTATTGCGAGCGCTTGAAGGACTGCGTGATGTGGGCAACAGCGTGGTGATTGTCGAGCACGACGAAGAGACTATTCGCGCCGCCGATCACGTTGTTGAGTTTGGTCCCGGCGCCGGCCACCTCGGTGGCCACGTCGTTTTTGAGGGAACCCCAGCCAAGCTCACCGAGCACAAAGGCAGCGCGACCGGCGATTTTCTCTCAGGGCGTCGCAAGATCCAGGGCCCGACCGAGCGGCGAAAGAAGAAGGGATCGATCACCGTGCGGGGTGCACGAGAGAATAACTTAAAAAATATAGACGTTGAGATTCCATTGGGGTGCATGGTGGCGATCACGGGACCATCAGGCGCGGGAAAATCCACACTCATTCAAGAGATTCTTCTGCCGTCATTGATGCGAACCCTGCACAACAGCTCAGACACTCCGGGGGCTCACGACGGGATCGACGGCGTCGCGTTGTTAGACAAAGTCATCGCCATCGACCAGCAACCCATCGGTCGTACACCCCGGTCAAACCCTGGGACTTACACCAAAATCTTCGACGATATTCGAGAGGTGTTTGCGCAACTTCCTGAGTCTCGGGTGCGCGGCTACGAGCCTTCGCGGTTTAGCTTTAACGTCAAGGGCGGTCGTTGTGAGGCCTGCTCAGGGGACGGTGTTGTGACCGTTGAGATGCACTTTTTGTCCGACGTCTATGTCACGTGCGAGGTTTGCCGAGGCAAACGCTACAACGACGCCACACTGGCAGTGCGCTTCAAAGGGCACTCAATCTGTGACGTTCTTGAGCTGAGTGTCGATGAGTGCGCGGTCTTGTTTGAGGTCCATCCTACTGTTGCGAGGGGACTTGAAACCTTGCGGGCGGTGGGGCTTGGCTACATGAAGCTTGGCCAACGAGCGACAACGCTCTCGGGCGGCGAAGCGCAGCGGGTGAAGCTCTCGAGAGAGCTGGCTCGCAAGCAAACAGGCCGGACGCTCTATGTGCTCGATGAGCCCACCACGGGGCTGCATTTTGTCGACGTCGAGAAGCTGCTG
>JANNCG010001025.1:0-6442 GCA_031386385.1 Myxococcales bacterium | reverse complement strand
GCTCGGGGCTATTCGCAGGTGAGGTTCGGTTGATCGACTGAACGTTTTGGCATCGCACCAGCATCTCGCACGAACCCTGAGGAATGCCAATGACGATGGGACCCTGACGGCTTCGCGAGGGCCATTGCGCGGAGGCTTGTCCGCAGCGCCTCTCGGCCAGATGCTGCGCTAAAACCTCCCCCTACCTCTCGCGGGCAGAACTAGCCGATGAGGGTGCAGTCCACAGCCAGGGTCACGCTACGATTGTTGTCCGTGTTGCACTCACGAAAGGGGCGACCGCCCATTCCGTCGTCGTTGGGGACAGCGTATACATTATAAATGCCTGGCATCCCGGGCATCACGGGCAATTGTACGCGCACGTTTCCACCTGGAGCCAGCGTCCTGCCGAGCTGCACAGTGCCCAGCAATACTGGCATTCCACCTGGCATTTCTCGGTAGAAGCTCACGGGCGTCTCTGCGGGTACTGCTTGCGACCCGCGGTTGCCCACGTCTGCACGAAGAGCGTACGACGCCGGGCAGCGGCTGACATCTGCACCGAGAGACACAATCACGAGGTCCGCAGCCGTACGGTCCCGGGCGCCAAGCTGTGCGTTGACTCTGAACGCGTTGGTTCCGGCGGCCCACGGCGGGCGGGCGGCGCGAGGGACACCCCCGTGCTGATTCTCGCGTGGTTCGCATACTGAGTCGACACCGTCGCACACGTTGGTCACGTGGTAGCTGTGTTCGTTCCAAATCGCGCGCGTCGAGCGCCAGTTGTCGTTGGCGTCACGAAACACACGGACGCCATCCGTCCTCGGTGTGGCCGCCGGACACGGGATCAGCCCCGAGCGGGCGTAGTACGAATCGGTCACGAGGACAAACTCCGCCCGGCCATCGCCGTTCAAATCGGCCACCGTTGGATAGTTTGTCGCGGTCCCCGAAATGTTCGGAATATCCATCACGACTCGCCCATCATTGCCCGCGAAAACCCGGACTCTGCAGGTGTCCTGATAGATCACCTCGAACTGCCCATCGCCGTCAAAATCAAACATCGCAGACCCCGTGCTGCTTGAGCTCGCGTCATCAGCGGGCTGCCTCCACAGTCGCTCAAAGCTAAACACTCCAGCGCGATTCACCACACGAATCGCAGCATATTGTGTCGCACCCGCGATACCAATTTCTGGTACTCCGTCTCGATCAAGGTCCGCAATGGTTGGAGTCCCCCCGCCGCCATCAAGTCCGAGCGTTGCAAATGCAGTAACGGGAACAAACACACTCCCGTCGCTCCGAAACGCCGCGATTCGCCCCGCAGAAACCACAACTACTTCGCCACGACCGTCACCGTCAAAGTCCGCTGCACCGCCCCAGCCACCGCCGATTGAAGCCGCGGTCCAAAGCACGCGACCATCACTTGCGTATACGGTGTTTCCGCACACAACCTCAAGCTGCCCATCGGGCGGTGTGCTGAGATCCACCGCGAACGAGTGAGGCCCAAGGCCGCCCCAACACGGGGTCGCTCCACGCCAACGAAGCACTCCGTTGTTATTGAACACGCTGTTACCAACAATCACCTCTGAGAGCCCATCTCCGTTGAGATCTGCGATGGCGATTCCACCGCCATACAAAGTCGGGTCCGATGGGCCCATCATCCCACGCCCCTCCCAAAGCCTGGTCCCTCGCTCATCAAACGCGACGATCCCATCGCCGCCGAGCGGTCCACGACGAAGGCCTGCGATGATGGTTAAATGAGACTCTCCGTCGGTCGCGTCGAGATCGGCCACCGCGATGTTGCCCCAAGCGTTCAGCTCGATCGCCGGATCGGTGCAAAATATTTCGCGCGGGCCGCCCATGCAATCCCCGGGGCCCGACAACGCACAGAGAATGGCCTGCCCCGTCACTGACCCCCCAAACGCCATCGGGGGATCACGATACGCAACCACCATGACATCACTGGCTCCATCTCGGTCGATGTCAGCGACGATGGGTGTGACGAGGACTCCGCGATATTCGGGATGCCGTTGGCTTCCGCGCCAACTCCACGCTTCAACGGGTCTGAATGAGCTCATGGCGGGGACCGTGCACATGCCCATGGCGGCGTTTGGCAAGCATCGCTGCAACGTCGCGTCACAGTACTGACCGCGCATGCACACGCCTACGCCAGCACCTCCGCAACCGGGTGTGGGGGTACATGGAGCGCCGGGCATGACGCAGGTGTCACCGGCACATACTTCGGAGGCTGCGCAGCATCGATCTGGGGTCCCGCAGCGCGCATTTCCACTGCATTCCAACCGGCAAATACCGTCTGCACAGACTGCCCCGACCGGGCACGGACGGGCTGCCGAGCAGCGATTGCCCAGACCCATGGGTGGGACGTCTGAGACGGTGTCTATGAGTGTCACGATGTCGATCGAGGCAGCGTCTGGCACATCCACAACCGAGACATCCATTGAAGGACCGGGGCGATCGACGTTTGCATCCATCGACGGAGTACTGTTCTCAGTGCACCCACTCAGCGCTGCGGTAAGTGAGACAAGCAGCAACGCACCGCGCACATTTCGATCGATCATGAAACCTCGTTAGAATGATTGCACTCGGTTGGCGCTCGCTCGTCAATGACATTTGCGGTTCGGCGACCGAGACACTCGAAGTCCATATCTCTAACGATTTCGTGCCTTCGAACTCAGGTCCCGATCACGTCGTCACCGGATGAAGCAGCCTCGCTTGAAGCAGCGTCACGTTCGCGCGAATCGCAACGTTCAGAAAAACTCACGCCCCGAAATGAACAACGCCCCCTCGGGTGTGAACCATAAGGAGGCGTTTGTTTTAAGAGTGATTTAAGTGATCGATTAAGTGGGTTGCGGGGGAAGGATTTGAACCTTCGACCTTCGGGTTATGAGCCCGACGAGCTACCAGGCTGCTCCACCCCGCGTCAAGGGAGTGGTCTTCTACGGCTCTATCCGCCGAGTGTCAACCTTTCGTTCGAGAGTTTTTATCACCGCGTGGTCCGCCAGGTGCTGCGGGGCGTGATCGGTCTGCCGGTTTCGGGCCCGAACGCACATTTGTTCCAGGTTTTTCTGAGCGAAACTGCGTTGTGCGATTGTCGGGCGCGGGCGCATCTTTTCGAACTGGAGCTCCGGAGCGAACGTCTCGCCGCTCTCCAGGTGCGCTCGCAGCCGTGCTTGACCGAGTGGGTGGCTTAGCTCCCTCGCGCTTCGCCGGGTCCCGCGCAAGGTGTGCCCCTCGTCGGTTGTCGGGCCGCCCTGTTGGGCCGCCCGGAGATCTTGGCAGTTCACTACGCTCTGCGCTTTCTGGCGCGTCACGCGTGTCACGACGTCCCGCGGAGAATCCACGACGTGTCTCTTGTGGCGGTTCAATACCGAGATAAACCTTGCGGAGCATCGTGATCTCCATAGGGCTAAGCTCACGCATTTGACCTGCACGAAGCCCCTCGGTGTTCAGCCCCGCAAACGAGATTCGCGCCAGACGCATCACGAACAAGCCCACTGCCTCAGCCATGCGGTGAATTTGCCGGTTGCGCCCCTCGCGAAGCGTCACCTGCAACCAAGTTGTCCCAAGCTCTCGCTTAGACCCCTCGCCGCTGGGGGCAGAACGAAGCATCTCGACACCCGCAGGCGCTGTTTTGCCTTCAAGCGGCTCATCCGCAACCGGCGCAAGGACCACGCCATCGCGCATTTTTTGCAACTGTTCGTCAAAAGCCACACCCCGAACCTTGGCGACGTAGACTTTCGCGACGCTCTTGCTCGGGTGCAGCAGCGCGTTGGTGAGCGCGCCGTCGTTGGTGATCAAGAGGGCGCCGCTGGTGTGAAAGTCGAGACGACCCACAGGAAAGACACGGATCCCGATTTTCTCCATGTATTCTTTGAGCGAGGGTCGGCCCTCGGGGTCGCTCATGGTGCTCACGACGCCGCGAGGCTTGTGAAACAAGTAGTATTTTAGCTCGTCACTTTGCACGTCTGTGCCATCGACGGCGATGCGATCTGTGAGCGGGTTCACTCGGGTTCCGAGGGTTTTAACGACCTCGCCATTGACCTGAACACGCCCAGCCGCGATCAGTAGTTCTGCCTCACGACGTGAAGCGACACCCCCTCGGGCCAGAACTTTTTGTAGTCTTTCACCTTCTGTCATTGCGATTATTGCGCGCACCATACACCATACCGGGCCGTTGAATATGCGACGTGTAGAGAAACCATGGGGCCACGAGATTGTTTGGGCTGAGACCGAACGCTACGTTGGCAAAATTTTGTTCATCAAAGCGGGTCACCGATTGTCCCGGCAGTACCATCAAGTGAAGGACGAGACGGTGATGGTCGAGTCCGGTGAGATGGACTTCGAGCTCGGTGAGCCGCCCAACACAAAGACGATTCGTCTGACAAAACGCGAGCCGTTTCACGTCACCCCGGGCACCATTCATCGCATGATCGCGGTGACGGACTGCGAGGTTTTTGAGGTCTCTACACCCGAGCTTCATGACGTGGTGAGGCTTGAGGACAGCTACGGCCGCGAGGGCACCAGCAAGGCCTGAGACCGGACGGTTCGGTGGAATATTTTTTCGCACCGAAAACCCCGTGGGTGTACTCTCTGCATCGCCGTGATGCGTTTTCACCCCTATTTCGCAGTTGTTTCGCTCTGTCTCTCAATCCCGCTTGGCGCCTCCCGAGGCGCAGGCGCTGTCGCATTTGCACAAGCAGCAATCGGCCGACCTGGGCCAAACGTGCCTTCAGCGAGCGCGGATGCTGGCGTCTCGGTGCACTCAGCAACTCCTGGCGCGATTGCGCTGGCCCGGGCAAACGCAGCCTTTGCGGCGCGGGACTGGGCTGCAGCGCTTACGGCGTTTCAAGACGCGAAGCAGCACCAAGAGCAACGTGTTGAAGCGACAATTGGTGTCGGTTCGACTCTGGCACAACAGTCCAACGCCGAAGGTGCACTTGGGAGCTATCGCGAGGCGGTGTCTCTTACCGCGGGTGCCAACTCCCCTCCGATGAGTCGCGTCAGGGCGCTGCAAATGGTCGCCACACAGCTTGAAGCCATGGCGCGCTGGGCCGACGCACTCTCCGCGTGGAATGAGTTTGTCGTCTTCGCTGAAGCGCACCCCACAGTGGCGAACGCCACGATTGGACGCACTCGGGTTCAAGCGATTCAGGCTCGTGACGAGCGTGAGCGGTCCGACGCCCAGGTCCGTCAGCGCATCGAAGAGCGTCGACGTCGCAACGCGACTCCCGGTTCTGGCGGCACGCCCGGCACGCCGACGCCATAATGGCGCATCGAACAATCGGTGTATGCTCGGAGCCAACCAATGAAGCTCCGATACGCTCTCACTGCCATTGTCCTCTGCTCATCTTTCTCCGTCCCGGCGCTCGCGCAACGCGCAGGCTTGTGGCCGCAATTTCGTCATGACCCGCAGCGCACGGGTCGGGTCGAGGGGACAGGCTCGCTGACAGATCTCTCAGTTGCGTGGCGAACACCGATCGGAGGGACACTTGATGTCAATCAGTCCTTCGTCGTGGATATTGACGACAATGGCCAGCGCGAAGTGGTCCTGGCGTCTGGGGGAGCGGTGCTCGTTCGAAGCGCCAATGACACCATCGTTGCGCGCACTCCCTTGTTTGGGGCGATTCACATCTACGGCGTGTGGAACCTAGACAACGAAGGAGCGCAAGAGATCGTCGCCCTCGGCGCCTCACCCCGGGGCATTTATGTCTTCAACGCGAGCACCGGCGAAGAGCTGTGGAGGCACGCTACCAACGACGCGAACCCGGGCGTGACGGTGATTCCAGCGCCAAACAACACGTACGATTTGGTCGAGCGTGACTACGACGGCGAATCCGCGATGACCCGGTACTCGATGGCCTCCGTCGCACGTCGCATGGTCACACCGATGTGGACACGTCGAGTCGCAGGATATGACATTCAGCGCCATGTTATCAGCACGGACTTAAACAACGATGATGCTGCGGACCTTGTGGTGCCGACCGCTCGAGGGTTTATCGTGCTCGATCAGCAAACAGGGACCGAACGTACCGCGATCGACCTCATCGGGATGCAGAGCACCACGCCTTGCTACCAGTGGTTTTTTATCACGCGCAATGTTGACGGGATGCCGGGCGACGAGATTATCGCCGTGGACGGCAGCTATTACTATTCTGAAGATGCTGGGATTTATGTACTAAAATACAACACTGTGCCCGCACCGTCGCTGACCGTGTTGTGGTCCGAATACCTTCGCAATGACACGACCATGGGACCGGGCAACGACGTGGGGCGCCGGTTTATTCGGATGTTTGGCGACGGCGTCACGGATCTGGACGGCGACGGTTCGATAGAGCTCGCATACAGCGAGTGGAACAGCGCGATGAGCCAGTGGAAGACCGTGGTTCGCGATGCGCAAAGCGGAGCTGTACTTGGTGAGCGGGTGGGATTTTCGCTTGAAGGAGCGGCGGCCATC
>JANNCG010001019.1:0-5784 GCA_031386385.1 Myxococcales bacterium | reverse complement strand
CCCCCCACCTGAGCGCGAAGAGACGCGATCATTTTTGACTCCACGCGCCGGTGGCCGTTATGTCTATGTTGCGAATCCGCTGCGTGACTCGGTGGCCGTGATCGACTCGCAGACCTTGGCGATCAGCTCGATTGAAGTCGGTCGCAGGCCCACTACGCTCAACACCATGGACGGTCGCGACGAGTGCATTGTGCTCAACTCAGGAGCCAACACCGCGTCGATCTTGCGCACCGTGAACGGGACCACCACCACCTCTCAAGTGCCACCGAGTCACGCAGCGGATTCGCAACATAGACATAACGGCCACCGGCGCGTGGAGTCAAAAATGATCGCGTCTCTTCGCGCTCAGGTGGGGGGATATTGGGCACGTCTGGCGAGGGCCGCGCGCTGACGTCTCTGAAGCTCGGGAGTTGGCCTCCGTCGTACTCCACTGAGGGAGGACTGCTACAGCCCGCGACGAGAAGTCCTGAGGCGATCAAGACGCCCACCTTTGTGGGCAATTTAACTATGTAATTCTGCTTTGGCATGAATGGGCTTCTGCTCTCTGAGCTGCAAACAATACAACTTATGAACAATCATTTGTTTCGCTAACGAACGATCCGACTGTTGAGCTCAAAGCCCGTGAGAGACTCGGTCGCTCCAGTCTCCCAATTGACAAAGCTAATCCGCCCTTCGGGGTGCTCTTGACCCACAAACACCCGCTGAGTCGTCGGGACAGCGCCTACGGACGACGGCGGACTTCCCAGAACCGTCGGTGTGACTTCGAATGAACGGAGGTTTACTCGGTGCGTCGCAGCGATGCGGCGTGCGTCATCGCGAAACAACAAAAACGCAAACCCGCCCCCCGGGACCAGCGTGAAGGGGCCAACGTCTGCGTCGGTGAGCTGGAGCTTGACGAACCGATTTCGCACATCCAAAAGCGAGTACCCACGAGAGCGATCAATTTGCGTTTGCAAGGGAATCCCCTGTTCATTTGGATTTCCGTCGGAGAACTGGTGCACGATGAGTGCGCTGCGTGAGTCTGGCGCGAAGGTCACTGAGCGGATGGTCTTACGAAGCATGATCGCCGTTGAGCCCGCGTTGCCAACGAGGTCCATCATCAACACTCGGCGCACGTCAATCGCGGTGGTGTACAAGAGCGCTGCGCTGTCGTCTGGCGCAATGGTCACGGATCCGACAAACTCGTTGCGATATTCGTTGCGACGAATGCTGGCTGTCCCATCAAACGCACCTGGGATCGGAATCCGCAGTACCCGCGATGCGTCGCGCTGCACCGCAACCGCGAACATGCCGTTGTTCGACAGATCCAAGTCACTCACGTTGCCGTCCACGTTGAGCGTTTGCACCGTGCGATTTCTCAGGTCTACCAAGCGCAAAAGCCCCGAGCTCGGCACGCGGGCAATCGCCCATCGCCCATCGGGTGTAAGCGATACATCGACCACAGGTCCACGCGCCAACGGAGCCGATCCATCCGCTGCTCCGTCCGTCATGCTTGCATCCACGCTGCTGTCTTCGATCACTGCATCAGTCATCGCATCAGTCATCGCGTCAGTCATCGCGTCAGTTCCAGCGTCTTCGGTGACGGTCTGCTCGATCACGCGATCGTCGCGCAAAGAGACGCTGGGCAGAATGATCGGCCCCATGATGTCAGCGAAGCGAAGGATCGAGATGCCGTCGTCGGTGAGCACGTAGGCGACGGCGCCGTCTTGAGAAAACAGAACGCTCAGCGGGCGAAACCCAACGGTAAGCTGTACCGCCCGGTCCATCCCAGGGGTGAGCGTGATGAGCGTAACATCTTGAAAATTGGCTCGCCGATTGTCAACGCCCGGGACGGTCGAGTCAAAGTACACAATCGCGTGGCGTCCATCCGGCGCGATGGCAATGGCGTTGGCTCCAGCAAGCGTGGGGACTTGCGACGTTGTTGTCGTCGCGTTGGTTGTTCGCAGGATCGAAGCAGTGTTGGCGCCAGAGTTCAGGACGATGCACTCGTCGCGGCCATCCATGGTGTTCAGCGTTGTGGGCCTTCGACCCACCTCAATGGACGCGATGGCGAGAGTCTGCGAGTCAATCACCGCGACCGAGTCACGCAACGGGTTGGCCACGTACACATATCGACCGCCGCCGCGGGGAGTCAAAAACGAGCGAATTTCTTCAGTCTCAGGAGGATTGGGGGCATCTCGGTTGCCGACATCCCACGGTGGACTCGGAAAGTCGTTGAACGCTGCTGGAACGTCTTGCGCGGAATATCCCCGTTCGGCACCACACCCTTGCAGCACCAGTGGGCCCGCGATCGCGACCACCGCGATCACCGCGATCACGGCGGGGGACGCCAATCGCGCGCTTGATCGTGGCGCTCGCGCACCAACCATTCGAATCATCGAATTCGTCACAGTTCACCCTAAAAAGAAATTGAGAGACACTCACCGGAGTGAGTTAAGTTGCTATGGGTTGAGCAACAAGCACGCACCGTGCCGTAATCGTCCGAGTGAGTTTTCTCAGCTAACTCATTGCGCACTTGCGCTGGCGCTAAGACAACGATGTCACGGTCTTGCAGCGTCGCGGCGGGTGATCGAGACGCCGCTGTCGGGATACCCTGTTCCGATGGGGAGCATGCGAACGTTGATGCTTAATGGCTCTGCGAAACCGGTGTTCACCATGACCTCGTAGGGCGTGTATCCCGGCGACTCAACACGTATCCGGTGCGGTCCGCCTTCGACCATCGTCTCGGCTCCACCCACAGGCATCACCCGAGGGACATCCCGATCAAACCACACCCGCGCCAACCGCGCAGCGTCTCGAGGGACAACCCACACCCGAAGCAAAGACTGCGCTCGACGCAACAATTCTGCACGTTCTGCGGCTTGATTGCGTTGCACCAACGTGCGCGCTGTGACGGATAAGCGCATCCACTGGCCGCTGGCGAGCCTTCGCTCACCCCGACGCTCGTACAAGTTCGCAAGTTCTGCGCGAACCTCTGGCGAGTCCACAAGCTCAAGCGAAGCCAGCATCAAGCGAAGCGCTTCGGGCTCATCGCCGCGCCGCAGCGCCGCACGTGCCTGAGATGCATGCACAGAAGCCTCTATGCGAGACGCTCCAACATTTTGCGCAGACAACACATAGGGAGCCAAGCTGATCACTGCGGCGAGTGATCCACCGGCGAGGGCGGTGCGCACGAATCGAGAGAGCTTCACTGGGCGTCTACCTGTATCCCAAAAGCGGCAGCGCGCGACGACAGATCGTTCAGTTGCGTGGGTGTCCAGCGATCTGCTGCAAATTGTCTAAGATTTCTCCAGGCCACGGCTCTTTGTGGGTTGATCGCGAGCGAACGTTCACAAAAAACAATCGCCTCGTCCGTTCGCCCGCGTCGTGCCGCGATCACCGCGAGGTTGCTCCAGCTGGCTGCGTGTTGGGGGTCGTGCTGGGTAGCGAGCTGCCAGAACGGCGTTGCCTCTAAAATATTGGGGGCTGCGTGGCGCATTCCGGCGGCAAACAATACATTCGCGATCATCTGTTGACTCAGTGCCCCAGGTGTCTCGCGTTGACGAAGCCACTGTGACACCGATTGAACGGACTCTTGGTCGGGGTTGTTCAACGCGCTTGATGGGGCGAGACGATTTTCGCTCGCCGATGTCCGTTGCTGCAGCTGCGCAAGCACAGGCGACTCGCTCGCAAACAGCAGTATGTTGGCGAGCACCTCGTCGGCACGGTCGCCTTGCTCCCAGCGAATTCGCTCGCGAAAAAGTGACACAAGCGTTCGAAGTCTTCGCACTCGCAGCGTCTCTTCGGGGTTGTTGCTCGTGCTGCGATCGTTGGGCGGGTGCCCCAGCGCGATGGTCAATCGACGCCAGACCGAGCGCTCCCACAGATGTTGTCTCGGCAAGACCACCACGTCTGGTCGCTCTCCCTCAACCACTCGGGCATACAGCGATCCTCCACACAGATCGTCGGACTCACACAACACGATCGCCCGTGGGGCAACCGCGCCAATCGCGCCGGGTCCACCGTAGAGCTCAACAGCGCTCCAGCCATCCACGCTCCCCCGAAAGCGCCCCTCCGCGTGCAACCCAAATACGACCGCGCACGCAGCCACTACGGCCTGCCAAGCGATCCCTGCTTCGCGCCTTGTGTGCAAGCGTGCCAAGACGCTCGCTGCGAAGTAGCTCGCCAGCAACGCAAGGGAAGCCTCCGCGAGAAACAACGTCTGTCGGTCGCGGGCCCCCATGGGGTTGACCAGCAGCGCATAAAGAAAGTCACCCAGGCCCACCCACACGATGAGCGAGACGGTGCGCTGACGATTGAGCACCGCGAAAACTGTACCAAGCGCGGCGCCCAAGAGTCCCAACAACCCTAGATCTTCTACAAGCAATCGGCCAAGCAATTTGAGGTCAAAAATGATCCTCGCGGTGGCAAACATCTGCTGTGAATACGCTTGTCGAATGCGTGCGGCGCTCAAGTGGTTAAGCACTGCGCTCGCAGACGTGGGCGAGCCCCAATCCGCCCACACCATGTGTCTCGCACGAAGGGGGATATAGAGCACCAGCGCGACGGTGCTAAGCGCGACAATCGCCCACACTGAGGCCGTTCTCAGTCGTAGCGCTCGGCGTTCGGGAGAGAGCAGCAGATAGCATCCGGCGGCTACAATCGCGATGCGCAGGGACGTGTGCGTGAGAAACGAAACGCCCGCTAACAACGCGAGTGAGCGCCAACGTACCGAGGCGGAGAGCGAGGGATGTGCCGCGGCGGTGATGGCCAACAGCGAGAGGCACAGCGCGCTGGCGTACACTTCGGTCTCAGTGAACGAGCGCAGGACGGTAGCGGATCCCAACAGTAGCGCAGGCGCCAGCAGTGGAACGACTTTTTTGCTGCAATTTTGCGGACCAATCCATATCGCGAGCTGTGTGATGAGCGCCACACTCGCAGCGCCCCAGAGGGCTGTCGTCAGGGCTGCGCGAAAGCCCAGATCTCCGAGCGGGACGAGCATGAGCACGCGCCAGATCAAAAGGTCCAAGACGAAACCGGTGGGGTGAGCGATTCCCAGCTCGGCGGCGGACGCGGTCAGCTCAGCGGCATCGCGACCCCCAGCGGTTGGCGAGAGCCACAAAACCAGAGCCGCGAACGCACAAAACCCTGCAACCATTGGGAGATGCGCAGTCCATCGATCGACTTTAGCCGGGCTCAACACCCCTGAAGTCATAACGGAAATTCAACTTTGTTGCTCCATCTTCGAAGCTGCTATGCTCTGTGTGATGCATCCGCATGCTCGTCGGTTAAGTACTGCTCCCTCCCAAGTTGCGCGTTTGCCACACGTTGGGTCGCAACCGTGGCAGGTCGTGACCCTCGTGTTGGCCGCGACTGTGGGAGTTTTGCTCCACGCATCGGACACGTCTGCGCAAGAGATCTGCGGGGATCCACCGGCGATTCCTGCGGATTTTGGCTCGTTGATAGAGCAGTATCCAAGCCATAACTCTCGAGATATTCCTCGTGATGGGTTTGTGCGGTTTGTGTACCGAGGACGCGCGCCGACTCGAGCGATCGTCGTGGTGACCGATGACAACGGGGTGGCGGTGCAAGGATCGCTTGCGGTTGTTGGATCAGAGCTTCACTGGCGTGCCGACTCGGTGCTGCGCTCTCTCTCAACGTACACCGCGCGGGCGCCGGATATCTCGGGCGGCGACCAGTTGGTGCGCTTTACCACCGGAACGGTGATCGCTGGCGATCGGATCACCACGGGCTTTGACGGCATCGTCAACGTGACGAGCGAGCGGATCGGAGCGACGGACATCT
>JANNCG010000987.1:0-5767 GCA_031386385.1 Myxococcales bacterium | reverse complement strand
TGCGACCGGGCGGGCTCGCTTACAACAGAGATCATTGGGATGGCGGAGCCTAGGGCCACAATCACCTCGATGACGGCAACCTGAGTCGGATCAGCCTGCAAAAAACCAGCCAATCGCGGGATCACATCGGGCGCTTCCAAGCGGGCGAGCGCGACGAGCGCTGCCGTTCGAGTGACGACATACGGTGTGGATGAAGAGAGAGCTTGCAAGGGCTCAAGGGACTGTTGGTCTCGAAGCTCACCAAGCGTGGTCGCCGCGATGGCACCCAGTCGGGGACTGAGCAAAAGTCCTCGAAACAGGCTCGCTGTTTGCGATGAATGCAGCTCACGCAACACCCGTACAATCTCATCAACATCCGCATCGCGGGACTCTGGGGCGGCTGTCCAAGCGGCGAGCGTCGACAAGCCATCAAGCCGTTGGACTGCGGCAAGCGCGAGCGCGGCCCGTCGCTGAATGTTCAGTGATCCTCCCGGCGCAAGTGCCGCAAGACAGCCCGCAACACCTGCAGGATCTCCGAGACGAGCGCGAGCAATGGCGGCGTGTAGGGCGACCTCGTGTGCGTTGCGCCCAGCGGCGAGCGCGATAGCCAACAGGACTCGAGGATCTCGAACGCCGAGATTTTCGAGCGCGGTGAGAGCTTCGACGGCTCTGGGGGCATCAAGAGAAGGAAGCAGTTGCGCGATATCCAGTGCCACTGACCGGTCTCCTTGCATCCCTCGCTGCACGACCGCCGATGTTGTTGGACGCGCGAGGGTCGCGGGTTGCAGCGCCCCTTCGCGTTCGTACCGTTCGTGTGAGCCGTCCCAGCCAGCGATGAGGGATCGCATGTGGCGCACGCGATCGGGTTGCTGGTCCGCGAGGTTGTCGTGCTCGCCCGGATCGACGCGAAGATCGTACAATTCACACGTGGCGTCGCTCACATCGCAGAGCAATTTCCAAGGTAGTTGCAGTGCCATACGATCGCTTCCCACGCTTGCAAACAACGTCCGTGGCGCGAGAGCGCCGTAGATTTCTGGCCCTAAATCTCGGCCTCTCAGGCGTGGCGGGTAGGGTTGCCCAACGCCTCGAACAATGGTCGGCAGAATATCGACATGACTTGCGGGTGCAGCGATCCGCCTGGAGCGAAGGCCGGGGACGCTGAGCACCAAGGGGACTCGCAGCTGCTCGTCATAGAGCGTTGTCCCATGAAAACGGCCGCCATGTTCGCCAAACTCCTCACCGTGATCGGCTGTAATAATCCACGCCACTCGCCTGTTGCGTGCACCCAGGCCAGTCCGCAATCGCCCGATTGCGTCGTCCACCGCGGCGATCTCTGCTGCATAGCGACTCTCAGGCGTCGCCCCTCCGGTGACTCGGCCAAGGGGGTGTGACTCGTAAGACTCGTGTGGCTCGAAGAGGTGAATCCACAGAAAGAATTTTCGCTCTGATGGCAGTCGATCCATCCAGGTGAACGCTTGATTCACGCGCTCGTCGGCGCTCGCGTAGTCCTCCTTGTGATACACAAACTCAAAGTGGCTTGTGCGAAGCGGTCCAAGGCGATCGCCGTCCACTGAGAACACCGCAGGCGGAAAAAAGCCCGCCGTTGCGTACTCCGCCGCACGCAAAAGTCCCGCCATTGTGGCGTGGGGTGTGATGGGTGCGCCCAGCGCGCTGACCGCGCGAAAGTACTTGCCGGTCATGAGCGAAGCGAGCGAGTAGCTCGTGTGGGGGGTGGTGCAATAGGCTCGTTCAAAGACCACGCCCCCCGCAGCAATTGAATCGATCGACGGCGTAAGTCGCGTGGTCGCACCGTAGCAGCCCAATCGATCGGCTCTGAGCGCATCGACGGTCACCAGGACGATGTCAACGTCGTCCAGATCTAGGCTTGGGCCGTCGATCACACGGTCGTCCGCCAGACGCTCGCCCAGAACGGCGCGGGCAGTGAGGCGATTGATCGCGAGCATCGCGTATTTTGAGATGGGTGCGTACTGTCTGATCTGCGCTCGAGCCCGCTGCGAGCCACTGAGATGTGCTCCGCCAACAACTAACGTGACGGCGGCGAAGGCGGCGCCGATGGCAGACAATTTGCAGCGAAAGCTCTGGTTCGCAGTCGGCTTGCCTAACAATTGCGAAGCGACGGTCAGCAAAATTTGAACCGCCAGTGCAGCGATCCCGTGGAGCAAGACGTAGAGCCTGAGAAACGTAAACGCGTGAATGTAATAAATACAAACTGCGCACGCAACGAGCGCGATAAAGATGCCGCGTCGCCGCCGAGGTGACCATGCATTGGCTCGTGCAGCAGTCGGTGTCATGATGGCCCCAAGCACCATTGAGGCGGCGATAGTGAGCCCTATCAATGGATAGCGAAGATGAAGCCGCTGCAACAATGATCCTGAAAACGCCGCCCAGCCGAGCCCCAATCCGATCGGCGCGGCCAGTGCTATCCCGAGCAGACGCTGGACACGAGGTTGGCTTTGCTGCACCAGCCGCAGGCACGCCCCAAGCACCGAAGCGGCGATGATCGATGTGGTCATTGTCAGAACGAACTGGGCAAATCCAAGCAACAGCGCTTCGCGAATCGGGGAACGAACAAACCGATAGACCACAACGGTGTCTGCCGTCGCAATGACGACCGCGGGAATGCCAACGACCCTGATGAACGACCAGAGGGCGTCTTGGATTCTAACGGTTCGACCGCTGCTCATCCGGCGTCTTCCGCCGTTGGCGAAGGGCTCGCTGCGAGCAACCGTTCGCTCGCTCTTAACAGTGGTCTGTGTTGCTGCAACTCTGGGTCTTCGGCGATGATGGACCGCGCGAGCTCGGCGGCTTTGAACAACAGCAGCTGATCGCGGATCGGATCTGCAAAGTGAAGGGTGTTGTCTGCACCGGATTGACGCTCGCCAAACCACTCTCCTGCACCGCGTCGCTGCAGGTCGCGCTCGGCTAAGACAAAGCCGTCTGAGCATTCGGCCACTTCTTTCAGTCGTGTGAGGGCTTCTTCAGTTGGTGTTTCAGCGACAAAGAGGCACGCGGCCTTTTGACCCCCTCGCCCAACGCGACCTCGAAGCTGATGAAGCTGCGCGATCCCAAAGTGCTCCGCACCCAAGATCACCATTAAGTTGGCGTCGGGAACATCGATTCCAACCTCTACAATGCTTGTGCAAATCATGACCGGATGCGAGCCGATGCGAAAGGCATGCAACACGTCTCGCTGTGCGTCCGCCGCCAGCTTGCCATGAAGGACAGAGATGCGGTCCTTCGAAATAAATTTCGATAGAAATGCGTCTGCAAACGCGATGCAGGATTTGCCGTACTCGTCGGGTTCGATGCGCGGAACGACCACAAACACTTTGCCCTTATCACCACCCGCACTCAACGCTCGCTGGATCGTGTGAACAATAAAAGCTTCATCGGCCATCGTGCACGGACGCGATGTGATCGCTTGTCGATTCGGCGGACTCCCACGCATCGTGACGATGTCCAAATCACCAAATTGCGCCAAAGCCAGTGTTCGGGGGATCGGGGTCGCTGACAGGACCAGTAAGTGCGTTCTCCGTTGTTCTACGATCTTACGACGCTGAGCGACGCCGAACCGGTGCTGCTCGTCGATGATCGCGAGGCCAAGATTTGGAGGCAGAGCGTGCTCGTCGAGCACTGCGTGGGTCCCCACAACGACGTTGACCAATCCTCCCGCAATCGCCTTCAGCGCCGCGATTTTTGCGCGCTTCACCGTCGAGCCGAGCAACACGGCGATGGGCCCGCCCTCGGACTTAAAAGCGCGCGTTAGGGTCTGTGCGTGCTGCTCTGCAACGATGGTGGTTGGAGCGAGCCAGAGGACCGATTTTCCAGCGCGAATTGCTGCCAAGGATGCCGCAGCCGCGACAGCAGTTTTGCCCGATCCTACGTCGCCAACGAGCAGCTTGCGCATGGGAGTTGGTCGGCTCATCGAGAGTAAGATGTCGCTCACTGCGCCACGCTGCGCCTCGGTGCTCACAATACCCAAGCGCTCATTGATCGCGTCGATCACTGGGCGTTCACTGTCGAGCGCAATCTCGCTGACAACTCCTTGGTCAAGCCGCGCCCGCTCGATCGTGATCATCATCGTGAGAAGCTCTTCAAACGCGAGCCGTTGACGGGCGTTCGAGGTCGCTCGTTGAAGGCTCACAAGCTCGCTTATCGATATGGCAGCGGTGGGTCGATGAAGCTCCATCAGCGCGCGTTGGGCCGTCTGCACGGCAAACGTCTTGCCGATGTGAGGCGGCACTGTCTCGGTCCATTCTTTCAGACGTGTGAGCGCAGAATCTATGAGTTTTCCCACACTCAATGGCGAGATCGACCCGATACTAGAGTAAACGGGCTCAATCGGATTGTACTTGGCGGTCGGCGCGAGGACTCGCGGCTGGTGCACTTCGAGCGAGCCGCTTCCATCGCGAAGGATGCCGATGACACGCACACTCGCGCCGAGCGGTAGCTTGGCTTTCAATCCGGGAGGGGCGCGAAAGTATACCAACCGAAGCAGAGCGTGGCCCGACGGTGACTGCACCGTGACGCTCATCCCGTGATTCTTTGGAGATCCAATCGAGCGCTGATCGGTGACTGTGCCAACGACGGCGACGGTCGCCCCGATGACCTTTTCGGACACCAGGTTCCAGTCGTTTGCGGTGCGAAGGTCGATGTAGCGCCGGGGCAACCGCGAGAGCAAGTCTCCGACGGTGAGTATTCTTTTTGCTCGCAGAATGGCTGCTGATTGCAAGCCAACGTGCTTCAGTTCTTCAACCGGCAGCGCTTGTAGGTCGGTCATTGGCACTTACATCGCGTCGATCAAGCTCCTCACTTGAACTCGATGCGAACGACCTCAAGGACGCGCACGCCACCGGGCGTAGTGATCTGCACCTCGTCCCCAACCTCTTTGCGCAGTAGTCCTTTGCCTATCGGCGACGCGATCGAAATTCGCCCGAGGTCAGCGTCTGCCTCCATGGGCCCAACGAGCTGGTAGGTGATCTCAACCCCGTTGGCATTCGCCACTGTGACCATTGCGCCAAAGGCAACTTTATCGCCTGCGAGTGACTTGGGATCGATGATCTCTGCGCCGGCGAGTGCGTCGTCCACGATCGCGATCCTTGCCTCGATCATGCCCTGCTTTTCGCGAGCGGCGTGCCACTCGGCATTTTCGGAGAGGTCTCCGTGCTCTCTCGCAACAGCGATCTCTTTAATAATTTTGTAACGCTCAATTTCTTTGAGCTGCTTAATCTCAGCTTTAAGTCGCGCGTGTCCTTCGGGAGTCATTGGAACAGTGGCCATAGGGTCTGCTTTACCAACTTCTGGAGCAGGTCGTCTAGCCCTCACTCCTTGTCAACTGACGACCGTCTCGCCCTCACAGCGATTCTGCACTGCATTCGGCGCTTCGAATCTGCAGGGAGCGATCGGTGGCCTGGAGCCAGATCGGTCGCGCGGCCGTGCCACCCACGGGGAGCTCGCCGGCAAATACCGGCTCTTGGCGAGCGGGGCCAACGCCACGACCCTCGACCGAAACCGCCCTGTGAAGCGTCACCATCTCGTCCGCACTTCGCTCAATCCAGTACAAGTCCATGCCACTTTGCGACGGCAGAAGGCGCATGGCGCCTACGGGAGTGACGTCTGGATCGCTGATGTACTCCGGCTCTCCAACGGCCCGAAGGTCAGCGCGGAGGGTCACTGCAGCCACGATTCCTCCGTCAACGGGGCCTTCGGACTCCGAGTCGCGTCCGAGTCTCCACGCGACCCAGGTGGACGCACCTCGGTTTGCCAA
>JANNCG010000971.1:0-10331 GCA_031386385.1 Myxococcales bacterium | reverse complement strand
GCGGTGGCCATCGATGACCCCTCCGTCGCCCACTACAACGAGGTCTCAGAGCTGCCGCCGCACTTGACGCTTGAGGTGCAGCGGTTTTTTCAGGACTATAAGATTCTCGAAGGCAAAATGAGCGAGGTCGATGAGCTCTTTGGCCGCGCACGGGCGCTCAAGGTGATCGAAGAGTGCCGCAACGCATACCGCTCACGCAGCGGTTGGGACAAAGCATAGCGAGGGGGTCATGATCGCTGGCAACGCGCCGCTGCAAGGGGTATTCTTTGCCTAAGTTTGCATGACCACCTTAGCCGCTGGATCGGTGTTTGCCGGCGAATGGCGAGTCCTGGCTCGGATCGCCGAGGGTGGGATGGGCACGGTGTACAAAGTTGAGCAGCTCTCGACTGGCCAGATTCGAGCGCTGAAAGTCCTGCGAGTTTTGTTGTGGGAGGACGAACGGGCGCGAGAGCGATTTGAGCAAGAGGCCCTGGTGGTCTCAAAGATTGCGAGTGACCACTTGGTGAAGGTCATCGCGTCCGGGATCGACGCAGACGAGGGCGCTCCGTGGATAGCTATGGAGTTTTTAGAGGGCGAAACCCTGCGCAAGCGAGTCGCCACCCGCGGCGCTTACGGACGGCTCGAAGCGGTCGAACTTGCGCGCCAATTGTGTCACGCATTGGGGGCAGCGCACGATGCAGGGGTTGTGCACCGTGACCTAAAGCCCGAGAATATTTTTATCGCCAAGTCCAGCCGTGTCGGCGAGCACGAGGTGGTGAAGCTGCTGGACTTCGGGATCGCCACCGCGCTCGAAGAGTTTGAGACCAGCGCCACGATCACCAGCGTGATTGGCTCTCCGTTGTGGATGGCCCCAGAGCAGCTGCGTCGTGAGCGGATCCGTCCGGCGACCGACGTGTGGGCGTTGGGGTTGTTGATGTTTTGGGTGCTCACGGCAAAGCCGTATTGGCGCAATACGTTTCCGGCCGATGCGGTGATCTACGAGAAGATGGTTGAGCCGCTGGTGCTCGCGAGCGTTCGTGCGACGGAGTTTGCTTGCGGTGAGGCGATTCCGCCGGGGTTTGATCCATGGTTTGCGCGATGTGTGAGCCGCAAGATTGATGAGCGTTTTCGCGACGCAACAGAGGCTTTTGAAGCTTTTGAGCGGATCATGACGGACCCCCGTATGCCGCGTAAGCTCCCGCTGTCACGGGTTCGATGGGCTGCCATCGCTGGCATGACGGCCCTCGCGGGAAGCGGCGCCGTCTGGGCCGCACGGTCTTGGCTGCAGCCCACTCGTGGAGTGGTCACGATGATTTCGCAAACGGACGGATCGCTCAGTGATGCGGCCAGAGCGTCGCAAATCCGAGCCCCACGAGCGGCGATCGATACGGGCAACTTCGACGCATCGCAGACCGATGGACCGGATGCAGACAGTGGCTCACAGTCCGATGCCCTTGTCCGTGCATCGTGGGATGTGGCCGATGGGGCCGCCGCGCGAGTGGGAGCCAATAGCTTCACAAACGCAACCAATAACAATAACAACAACCTTGTGGCCAACGCGCGAAGGCTCACTGCCGTTGTTCGCGGGACAGAGAGAACAGCGCCAATTGTGCAGGGATTTACCGTACAGACGGCTCCGGGAGCAAACGGCGCGTGCCGCACACCGGGGAGGACACAACCGTTTAAGCTGATCCCCGACTGGTACCTGCAGCGGGTTGCCTCGCTGCATCTTGACCAACGACTGCGCAACGTTGAGCACGAAGGTCAGATGGCCGCGCGCTTAAGCGACCCAGTCGCGCAGAGAACAGCGTCTGAAAACGCGGCCCGATTGCGGCGCGAGCTCGACAACGACCGGGCCATGCTCGGCGCTGAGGTGCAGCAAGCCCTGCCATCACTAAGGGTGAGCCTGGGGCAAACCGCGCAAGCGGCCCGGTGCGTTCACACCGCGTTGCAGGTAGACAGCCACGGGTTGTATGCGGTTTGGTGCTGCCCATGAGTGAGCGAGAGGGTTTGCCGTGGTGGCAGCGAGAGATCACGCCGCTGCGCACGCTGTTGTTGCAGGACATTCGCCGCAGGTTTCCTGCGTTAAAGAGCAAACATGAGGACTTAGTACACGAGTCGCTCGCGGATCTGTCCGCGAGGATCGCAAAGGGAGGAGAAGCGATCCCCGTAAGCTGGATATCGTTTGATGTGCCCGAGAGCGAAGAGGACCGTGTGCATCTGATTCGGCTTGGACGCACCATCCTTCGACGTCGCGTCGCGGACATGTTTCGTGCGCGCGTGCGGGCGTGGGCAGAGTCCACCCAAGAAGTTGAGGTCGATGAGGCACCGTCCCAGACGATCCCCATGGACCAACAGCTTCATGCGACCGAGCTTTTGAAGGCAACGCTTGTTGCGATGGACCAGCTCAGTGACGCCGATCGCGAGTCGCTCATGCTTGCCGCAGAGCGAGACGGAGAGCGGGTTGAGGGCCGGATGCCGGACCGCGACCGGCAGCGATTGAGCCGCGCCCGCGCAAGGTTATTAGAGATTTTACAACAGAAGTATTCGGCAAAATTAGTGATAGAGTTGCGTGACGACGAATGACACAGCTTCCGCGAGACCTTCGTCCCGTACTTCAAATCGCCCACATCGGCGCGTGGAACGTCGCGACCCCCGAAGTCCTTCAGCAACAACGTGAGTCTTTGTGGCACGCAGCGAAAGACTCAACCGAAGAGACCCTCGCGCACGACCCCACTGCCGTCCTCGCGCTGCGCGACTGGCTCGAAGGCGTCACGGTCCGAGACCTTGTTGGGCGAAAGATCCCGACCTGGATTGCTGAGACCTCGGGGCGCACATTGCTTGGGGATCAACCGTCGATTCTCTACGGCCGGTCGCTGGCCAAACGGACCTTTGCAGCGCTCTTTCACGCCCGTGTGTTGGTCAGCGGTCCGGGTGAGCACAATCGACCCGATGCGCTTGATCACTTAGCGACCCATGCGGCGGCTCCGCCAGTGTGCTTTCGTGCTCCTCACGGCGCGTGGGAGGTGCAGATGTTTGCGCACGAGCACTCTTTGGGGGCCATCAACCCGTCCCAGAGAAGCAGTATCGCCGATGAGTACGCTCCCGAAGCGGGTGTTTTTTCTATCGGAGTGCTCGCTGCTTATCAAGCACCAGACACGTCTGTGGGGCACGACAGCAAGCTTCAATTGTACTCAACAGAGACGTCCCGTGCGCAAGCGATACAGCACACAGTGGCCCGTGGGGACGAGCAGTCCATTGCGCTCCTGAGAATCTACGCCTCGATTTCACGCGCAAAACTCGTGCTCATTGAGCGACTGGTGTTTGTCCGCCCGCTACGAATGGGATCCTTTGTGCTCTCTGAAGAGCTCAGCACAGAGGTTGTTCACACATGGTGACCGTTGCTGCAATCGAAGCGCTTGAGTATCTACCGGATCCAGTGCTGACCTTTGACTGTGATGGTGTGCTTACGCAATGCAACCGCGCGGCACTGGTCGCGTTTGGGTATCCACTTGATGGGCACCTACTGCTGCTGGGACAGTCGTTTGAGGCGCTACTTCCGCCAACGATTCGTCAGGCACTCGCCCCAAGCCCCTTTGATCGATTTTGTGATCGCGCGATGCGTGTCGCCCCAGTGCCAGTGAAGATGTCATTTTTGCGTCACCCCAGGGATCGCGTTGAGGTCGCGATGGCGGTGACAGTCGCTCCGCTAAGCGTCGAGGCAGACAGCGGAATCGTGATGATCATGCGCGGCCTCTTTCAAACAGCGCCCTTGTCTGGACCGATGAGTTTTAGCTCAACTCCGTTGTTGGCTCCGGGCGACAGCGACTCAGCGGTGGCGTACGAGATGGCTTTCGATTTTGCGCCGATCGGTCTGTTTGCCTACGATGCCGAGGGCGTGGCAACCGCCTGCAACGAAGCGTTTGTTGGAATCAATGGGGCATCCCGGCAGGCGTTGCTCGGGATGGTGTTAAACACACTGCCAAGTGAAGGGGTGCGTGATGCGATCGAAAAATCACTTCGCGGCGAGCGTGGCCGATTTGAAGGCGCATACGAGTCCGTGGCGAGCGGACGAAAGTCCATGATTCGTGCCGAATTTGTGCCTATTCGAGCCAACGACGGCTCATTGCACGGAGGTGTCGGCATCGTTGAAGATGTGACTGAGCGTCGCAAGCTTCAAGCGCGACTCGCTCAGACCGATCGGTTGGCCTCCGTCGGCACGCTCGCGGCTGGTGTCGCACACGAGATCAACAACCCCCTTGCGTCGGTACTGAGCCATCTGGACTATGCGCAGCAGCGCATTCACGAGCTCAACGAAGACTCCTCGCTGGATCAGCATGGACGCGCACGAATCGACGAGGCACTCACCAACGCGCTTGATGGTGCCAAGCGAGTGCAGCATATCGTCCGGGATTTGAAGATTTTTTCTCGCGGTGCTGACGAGACCCTCTCGCCCGTCGCGATAGAGCGAGCGCTCAACGCAGCCATCACCATGGCGACCCCGATCTTGCGCGGACAAGCAGAGATTCACTGCACCATCGAATCGACGTATTTGGTTTGGGCTGAAGAGTCCCGGTTGGCACAAGTCTTTTTAAACCTTTTGCTCAACGCCGGGCAGGCTTCGAGTCGGTCCGACTCAAGCAACAACGCGATTGACGTGCGTGTCTATCAGCAAGCAGATGGCCGGATTTGCACCGAGGTTGCGGATCATGGTCATGGGATCTCTCCCGAGAATCTTCCGCGCATTTTTGAGCCATTTTTCACAACGCGTCCCACGGGAATTGGGACCGGCCTCGGGCTGTCGATCTGTCACGGGATTGTGCAGTCGCTCGGCGGCGAGATCACCGTTGAGAGCGTGTTGAATCGCGGGAGTGTTTTTCGCGTTCATCTTCGCGCGGCGCCCACCACCAACACCCCTCAGGTGGTGACGCACCAAAAAGGGCCAGTTGCCGAAGACCCCCCCAGACTACGGTTGCTTGTGGTGGACGATGAGACACTGTTGGCACGCTCGATCGAGCTGCAGCTCAACGAGCTTCACGACATCACCCTCGCCGATAGCGGCACACAAGCTCTCTCACTGCTTGCCGCTGGCGCCACGTTCACGACCATTTTGTGCGACATGATGCTCCCAGACATGTCCGGCCTGAAGCTGTACGAGCTGATCCAACAGCAGTATGCCAGTATAAATGCTCACTTTGTCTTTATGACCGGCGGCTCATTTACGCCCAAGGTGTTTCAATTTCTCAAGACTCACAGCGTTGTGTGTCTTGAAAAACCCTTTTCTGTTGAGCAACTGCGAGAGGCCATTGAAGTGCGCCGACCGCAGAGTCACGAAATCTAAACCACTCAGTCATTCTGCGTCACCCAACATACAGTGCCGCGATAGCGAAAAAAACACATGACCCGAAGCAGTCTGGACCCCTCAGTTCTCCCCTCTCATTTGGCCGGCCGTGAGGACCAAGCGCGGCTTGAGTATTTGCGCCAACAGCTTCGAGGGGTCTCGCGGGCGGTGGCCGAAAAAGTCTTTCTTCGTGAGGTTTCCACCATGTTTACCTCACAAATTCCACGAAGCTTGTTGGCACGATTTCAAGCCGAGTCGCCACTCAACGACGCACTGCGCCGCACCCTCACCGACGACGAACGCGACGGAATCGACGCGCACGCGGCCGACATCGCGGACACCCTTTCACGCGCCTGGGTCGATCTTTGGTCACGTACGCTCTCGGATGATGCAAAAAAAATCACTGAGACCGCCCCGGCCGAGCCGGCACTTCGGGCAGTGTGGGATGAGGTCCTTGCGCAATTGGGGCTTCAATTTTCAGAATCAGTTGAGATTTTTCAGGGATTTTATCGCGCCATTCACGAGCAGGGCGCGGTGGTTCCCCTCCCCAACGGGCTTGTTCTCGATGGGCGGAGCAGCGATTTGTGGATGCGTCGTCAGACTTCGGGAGCAAGCGATCAATCCATGGTCGAGGAGTTTGCCGTCTCGGGACAGCAACTTCGCACGGAGGAGAGCGCAACTAAGTCCCTCGGTGAGCAAAAGCGTAAGCCGGGCTGAAACTGCTCTATACTCGCCGCCCAGCAATGGCAGACAAACCGAGACCGTGGACCGTTCTTCAAAACGACCCGATTGAAAAACTTTCAGCGAATGTGTGGACCGTCGAGGGACCGATTCCAAACATGTCGCTCACCCGACGAATGACTCTCATCAAGCGCGAGGATGGCAGAGTGGTGATCCACAACGCCATCGCGCTCAGTGACGAGCAGATGGGTGAGATTGAGCGTTGGGGTGAGCCGTCAGAGCTTATTGTCCCTAACGGTTGGCACCGAATGGACGCCAATGCATACACGCAGAGGTACAAGAAGCTTCGTGTTTACTGTGCAAAACAAGCGCTGGATCGCGTCAGCCAGCAGGTCCGGGTGCACGGGCATTGGGCAGATTTTGGTGCTGAGTCTCGGCTGAGAGTCCTCCCTTTGGACGGCGCAGAAGCCAGCGGCGAGGCCACTTTTGTAGTCCGCGAAGAAAGCGGTGTGACCTTGGTCTTCAACGACGTATTTTTCAATCATCCCCACGTCCAGGGCGCCGAAGGCACGATGATGCGTTTGCTGGGTTCTACCGGCGGCCCCAAAGTGACAGCGGTGGCGAAGTGGATGATGATCTCAGATCGCAGTCAATTTGCAGCCACGCTGGTCACGTTGGCCAACATTCGCGATCTGAAGACGTTGATCCCAGGGCATGGCACGCCGGTGACTGCCGATGCATCCAAAGTGCTCGCGCAGGTGGCCGTAAGAGTTTGATTCGCTGGGTTTTGCGCTAGCCTAAGGTTGCGCTTCTCTGCGATCATTCACGGTGTTTTGAACACCGTTGTCGATAAAAAGAACCGCACACGCTACACGGGTGTGCTCAGTCTGTTAGCCGTTGTGCTCGCCAACCCGATCGCTGCGGCGGACGAGCTGGCGGACGCCCGACGACACTTTCGCGTCGGAATGGACATGATTCAGCGAAGGCAGTTCGACGCTGGGATCGCAGAGCTTGAGACAGCGTACCGATTTGTGCCACGCGCAAACGTGCTCTACAACATCGCCCGTGCCTACAACGACAACGGAAACACCGAGCGCGCGGTTGAGTATTTGCGAAGATATTTGCAGGCAGATGTTCCTGATCGCGCGGAGGTGGACGCGCTGGTCACGCGACTGGAGGCGCGGCTAAGGCAAAGCAACAACAACAGCGCTGTAGCGAGCACCGGCTCCCCGCGCACGAACTCAACAGATGCCAACAGCAACAACAACGGCACAGGCACAACAGGCACAACAGGCACAACGGGCACAACGGGCACAACGGGTACGACAGGCAACACGGGCGCAACCGCGACGGACAGCCAAATCGAGACGCTCAGGCAGCTGACACAACAACTTCTCGCGCTCGCTGAACGACAAAACGGAAGCGCCGCAACCCCTGCACAAAACCCGACAACATCCACCGGAGCGACGGCACCTACGACAGGCACAACGGTCGCAACTACGGACACCATGAGTCCCGCGACGCGGCCGACGACGAACGTGGTAGCCCAGCGCGACGATGCCGATGAGTACGAAGAGCGAGTGATCACAGCGTCCCGGGTGGCGCAGTCGCCGTTAGACGCTCCCAACGCGACGGGGGTTATCACCGCGCAGGACATTCGCTTGTCTGGCTTAACGAGCATCCCTGACCTGCTTCGTCGCTTGGCCGGTGTGGACGTGATGCAGCTCGACAGCGGCGACTCGCAGGTATCTATTCGTGGTTTTAACCAGCGATTGTCTAACAAATTGTTGGTCCTCGTCGATGGACGAAGCGTGTACTTGGACTTTCTCGGTGTCACGTTGTGGCCAACGATTTTTCCGGCGCTCGAAGACATTGACCGGATTGAGGTCATTCGCGGGCCAGGGTCAGCGCTCTATGGCGCGGATGCCTACACTGGCGTTGTCAACATCATCACTCGTCCGCCGGGCGAGCAACGGACCCAAGTTTCGGTCTCTGGCGGAACAGGCGCGCAGCTTCGTGGAGTGTTCGCTTCGTCTGGCCGTTCTGGAGATTTTTCGTATCGCGCCAGCGTCGGCTACGAGCAGCGCCAGTCGTTTGGACGAATCGCTGGAGCGAGCGATGTCTCGTACGAGACGGTGAACCCTGCGGGTGATTTTGGCGTTCGAAATGCAAGATTTCTACTCGAAGGCCAGAGCCGCTTGGGTCGTGGCGTGGTGGTGCGTGCGGGTATCGGTGGATCGACTGGAGTGTCGCAGTTCACAGCCCCTACGTTGTTGCGCCAGTACTGGCTGAACATGACCTTTCTGCAGCCGTTCATTCAGCTCGACTGGCAAGGCTTGACCGCCCGCGCCTTTTGGAACCGCGTGAGCTTCAACGCCGGTCCAGTGCTCATGCCGGTGGGATCGAGCTTTCTTCCGACCCGTGGCGAGCAAGACGTGATCGACCTCGACGCGAACTACACCCTCCGCACCCGCGCGAGCGCCGTGGTGAGCAACGTGCTTCAGTTCGGTGCGGGCTACCGCATGAAGAGCATCTCGTGGAACTACCTCGACAACGATCACACCCTGCATTTTGCCTCAGGTTTTATTCAAGACACCCTGAGAATAAGTGAGGTCTTCAGCGCCGTGGCCTCCGCTCGGGTAGACTATCACCCAGTCCTCGCGGCTCCGGTGATCTCGCCTCGCGGCGCGATTATTATTAAGCCCTCGGCGCGTCGGGCGTTTCGCATCACGGGCGGCACAGCGTTTCGCACGCCTACAATGTTGGAGTTGTTTTTGGACATCAACACCCCCACGCCCACGCCTGGCGTGAGTGTGCTTGGGTACGGTGGCGAGGTGTTCTCTCAGCGACTGAACACCAACGGACGACTCCGTCCCGAGAGCGCGATCAGCTTGGATGTGGGCTTTCAAGATCAAACACTCGATGTGTTCAGCTATGAGATCAACGCGTTTTTTACCCGCGCGGTGGACTTGATTGATCTTGGAGCGCTGACCCTCGACCCAATTCCGGGAGGTCTCTATGTGGACTCCCGCACCATTCCCGTGGGGTACCGAGCGTACCGCAACGACAGCGCACCGACGTATGTCGCTGGTGGCGAGCTTGGGCTGCGATTAACACCCGTTGAGGGGTTGGACTTTAACGCCAACTATACCCTCTCGGTGACGGTGCACGATCCTAACTCAAACCTCGCCGCGACCAACGCGCGAGCAGCAGATCAGCGAACACCGATGCACAAAATCAACGTGGGTTTGCAGGTTCGAACGCGGTTTGGCTTAGAGTTTGAGTCCTACGCGCACTATGTCTCAAGTCAGACTTGGGTCGAACAGACCTTCGACTCTCGCACCGGAACGCGCGAAGTCGCTTACGATCTCACCGACTACCTCATGGTCAACGCGCGGGTGGGCTTGCGCCTGCTGGATGGCCGACTGCAGATTGGTGTCACTGGATCAAACCTCGCGGACGTCAACGCCACCACCGCCCACCGAGAGCATCCGTTAGGCTACCGCCAGCTTGCTCGAGTGTTGGCCAACCTCTCTTACCGGTTTTAGCTATGGAGTTGTTCTTGAAGACCAATCGAAAAACACGACAACTCACAGCGAGTCATTTATCTAGTATTTTTACAGCTAGATTCACATTTGCTTCGCTCGCACTCATGGGCTCATTTGCGACCCTCAACAGCAGCTGTGACCGCCCACCGGTGCAGCGCAACTGCGAGCCAGTACCTGGACGCACAACCTCATGCCCCAACCACAACGATCCGACCGCCCGAATTACCGGGACGCTCATTTATCGCGGACCGCCACCGAGTGAGTCTCCCACCCGTCCTGGCGTCGCGGGCGGACGCATTGTGTTGCTGTTGTTTGAGTATGACAATCCGCCGCCTCCACAGGGCAGCGCGACGAGCGCCGTGTCTTTTCAAACACTCTCTGCGGCGCAGGTTTTTGCCAACGCCCAGCGGCTCCCTGACGGAACGGTGTCCGCCACGGTGCCGTTTATGTTTCCGGGAATCACCAAGGCCGGAGTGTACCAAGTCCGGGCATTTTACTCGCGCAACGAGGCTGTGACCGCCGAACTGCCGGGTGGCCGAGTGTCGATTCCGTCGGGATTTCACCCGCTATTTTCTGTTCGCAATCTCCCGGTTCTCGGCGACGTTGGAGGTGGAGCGATTGAAGATCCCAACGCCACAACACCTCGCTTCACGCGCATTGAGGTGGGCGTGCGCTCGGATGCCAACGGACGCACGACGTACACACTCCCCGAGGATGGCTACGCGGTCCCTGCCGTGAGCGTGTTTCTTGGGCGCCCGTTTGCCACCGACCGACCGATGTTT
>JANNCG010000960.1:0-5451 GCA_031386385.1 Myxococcales bacterium | reverse complement strand
CATGGCCGGCGCGCGGCGCTGATGGATTATCGACAGCAGACATATAGTGCTCTCGCACCAACACTCCCTGACCTGGAATATTGGTCGCCGTCAAATCCGCGATGTAGTCCGAAAACTCGTAGAACACCGCGACGGTGGCGTAATCGGTCGCAGCAAGTGGCGCTGGGTCAAACACTCCGGCAGCCCTCGTGGGATCACCAAGCGCCGACTGCAGCTGCACCTTCACTCCGCCTGCATGACGGACCGCTTCAGCAGCTGACAGCCGATACCGAACGGCGGTGAGGTTCACGAGCTTGAGACTCACTGGCGTAAACGCAAACGAGACCTCATCAAGCGGCGCACCTTCGCGGCCGAGCGCCAACGACGGGACCGTGTCACAGGTCAACAAAGTCCGTTCACGCCGGTCACGACACTCAAGATGGTGTTGGCTCACCCACGCATCGATCTCTGCTCGTGTTGTCACATCAAGCCGAAAACCGAAAGCGGGACGCGCGGGTGAGACGCGTGTGCCACGGACAGAGCGCATGGCGGTTTGCCGGCCCTGTTCGACGTCTGCAGCACTTGCACGACCCACGGGGCATCCACCACCAAACACTTTCGCGTAGATGGCAAGGCCCACATGCGTATGCATGATACCGATAAGCCCCGTGGATGCCGCGCAAAAGCCGGCGATGCCGAGCACTGCGCGAAGCCACATAGGTTTACGGACGGATTCGCGTGTTGTGCTCAACGATTAGACCTCAGCCCGGGGGGACGAAAGCGCCGCCGTCACGGCTAACGCCTTGAGCAACGTCTGGCTTGGTGCTGTTGAGCACGCCGCCGATCACAGCGATGTCTGCTGGTGCAACCATTGCGCCCGCGAGGACGCCAGCTGCGATCGTCACGAAGCGATCAAATGTCGAGTTCGGGATGCCGAGGCCCGTGTGTGCCTGGACCATCGAGCGGCACTGCCAGCCCATGTTGTCAGCAGGAACGCCCGGGTACATCTCGGGTCCGCCAGCGGCCATAGCAAGCTGATTGACGAAACAGCTCTTCAGTTGAGCAACCGAAGGGTGACCTGCCGTTGGGCCTCCCTGAAAGAAGAAGTACGATGCGATCTCTGGATCCATCAGCTCGCGTGCGACGATTGCGTCGATTGCGCCCGCAATGCCCGCTCGTCCGCCGAGGCGTGAATAGAGGGTGCTTGGGCCGCCGTCGACTGCCGTTGGAACGTCTGTCGGAGCAACGACGTCAGAGCCCACTGTTGGTGAGTCCGTGACGCTTGCGTCGGTGCCTGCAGGCGTGCTGCATGCGGCAACGAGGCAGGTAACTGCGAAGAACGAGAGCACTTTTCGTGCGGAGAAAGCTGACTGCATTGTGCGAAAACTCCTAAAAAACAGAAAGAAACGAATTGGATGTGGGAGGATGTACCTCAGGACGGGTCTATACGCGAGAAGAAACCAACGACGGCCGCCCCATCCTGATTGCGACAATCATAGTCAAAAACAGATGATGGCTGGCTGATCTCGTGCATACGGTGCTGCGATAGCGTGAGAGGTTGAACTCTCGAGCCGCCCAATTCTCACAAACCACTTTGCAGCGATGGACCAAACGCCAATTACATCCACCATCCTCGTTGTCGACGACAACACCGAAAACATCGCGCTCGCCCGCGCCACCCTTGAGGACGAGGACTATCGTGTCCTCACGGCAGAGAACGGCGAGGCAGCGCTCGTGTTGATTGAAGAGCACAACCCCGACTGCGTTTTGCTCGACGTTCGGATGCCGGGTCTTGATGGGTTTACAGTGTGTAGCAAGATTCGAAGCATGCCGGGGAGAAGTGATATTCCCGTGGTTTTTCTCACGGCATTGCGTGATGTTGACACATTCGATCGGGCGTTGCGCGTGGGGGGAGACGATTTTTTGACCAAACCCGTGCGTCCTACAGAGCTGTTGGTGCGCGTCCAAGCAGCGGTGAAGCTTCGCAAGATGAGCGCCGAAATCCGCGAGCAAGTGGACCTCATTCGCCACCAACGGGACGACCTGCTGCGCCTGCAATTGCAGAAAGAGCGGCTCACCGCGTTTGTGATTCACGACCTGAAAAATCCAGTTAATGCCATGGATTTGCACGCGCAACTGTTGCTGAGAAATCCCTCGATCGCGGCCAACGCCCGTGAATCGGTGATGCACATTCGCGACGAGGCTCGCTCGCTGTTGCGGCTCATCTACAACCTGTTGGATATTAGCAAAAGCGAGGAGGGGCAGCTCACCCCGAAGCGCGAGACGGTGAACCTCGATGAGCTCACCAAAGAGCTCTTGGACGGTTTTGAGGTGAAGGCTCGGGCGGGGCGGCTGACTCTGTCGCGTTCTATTCACGTGCAAGTTATGCACGCTGATCATGATCTGCTCCGCCGGGTTCTCGAAAACCTGCTCGACAACGCGATTCGACACGCTCCGCCTGATTCGACCGTTGAGGTTCAAGCCCAAAGCGTTGAGCCATTCACCGAGCTTCGCGTGATCGACCACGGCGTGGGGCTCGCCCCTGAGATGCGTGAGCGAGTGTTTGATCGATTTGTTCAGGTCGAAGGCACTGCCAAGGTAATCACTCGGATGGGCCGCGGGTTGGGCTTAGCTTTTTGCAAGCTCGCCGTCGAGGCACACCACGGCACCATCACGACAGAGAGTCTGGACCCAGGAGTTGCATTTATCGTGAGAATTCCCAATGAATAGTGAGTTGTTTGGCAAGCCATCGCTGCTCGACAAAGACGTCGTAGATGTCGTATTTCAGCAGCTGTTTGAGACCGCCCCTGACGCGGGGATTGTCGTCAACGACGCAGGCGTCATCGTGTTGGTCAACCAACAGGCCGAGACACTTTTCGGGCACGATCGAAGCGCGCTGCTCGGACAACCGCTTGAGATCCTCGTGCCAGAGAGAATGCGCTCTAACCACGTGGGTCATCGTCGCGGGTTCGCCGCTGCGCCCACCGTGCGACCCATGGGGACAGGGCGCGATCTCTATGGACTGCGCGCCAACGGGGCAGAGTTTTCAATTGAGATTAGTCTCGCGCCGCTCGCCGCTGCAAATGGCAACCTGATCGTCGCGAGCATTCGCGATATCACCGTGCGAAAGCAAACCGAGCTCAAGGTGCTGCAAAGCCGCGAGTATCTTGTCAGTGCTATAGAGAGCATTCAAGCCGCAGTGGCGATCCTTGACAGCGATGATCGTTTGGTAAGCTGCAACAGTACGTGTCGTCACTTGCTTGGCCAGAAGATTGACGGAGATTTGGTGGGGCTGCGATACCTCGATTTAATGCAGCAAAATATCGAGCAGAATCGCTTTCAATTTGGCGGTGGGGATGCGGTAGAGTTGCTGGATGCAGCCACACAGTACCATCGAGCGCCGAAGGGCCATCTGGACCTGCTCACGCTTGACGGTCACTCTCTTCGTTTGATCGAGAGACGCACCGCCGAAGGGGGGACCGTACTCACCATCGCGGATATCACCGACGATGTCGAGCACGCACATGAGCTGCAGCGCGCGAGGTCTTTGGCCGAGCATGCCTCGCAAGCGAAGAGCGAGTTTCTCTCGTCCATGAGCCACGAACTTCGCACGCCGCTCAACGCGATTTTGGGCTTTGCGCAGCTGCTTCAGCGGGACAAACGAACCCCTCTGTCTGAGCGACACCTTGAGCGGATTGATCACATTTTAAAGGGCGGCGAGCATCTGCTTCGACTCATCGACGATGTCTTGGATCTGTCGCGGATTGAAACCGGTCACGTGACCGTTTCGCCCGAACCAGTGACGGTGACTGAAGCTCTCGCAGAGGTAAAATCCACGCTGCAGCCCATGGCCGCTCGGGCAGAAATCGAGCTCATTGTTGAGCCTATTCCCCCGAATTTGCCAAAGGTTGTCGCAGACCGAACGCGCTTCAAACAAATCCTTATGAACTTCGGCTCAAACGCGATTAAGTACGGCAAAATCCACGGATCAACGCGGTTTCGTGTCGAGTATCTCGACCCGGTGATTCGGGTGACCGTCGCCGACAACGGGATGGGGATCCCGAGCGATCAGCAGTCGAAGTTGTTTCAGCCGTTTTATCGCGCGGGGCAAGAAGTTGGCCCCATTGAAGGCACAGGGATCGGCCTCACAATCTCAAAGCGCTTGGCTGAGCTCATGAGCGGACAGGTGGGATTTCATTCTGTGGAAGGTCACGGGTCGCAGTTTTGGCTCGAGCTTCCTGTGCACCGAATCGATGCTGAGCACCACACCGAGCAAGACCGCAACACCTTCGTCGATGGCGTACTGTTAACGGGGGCGAACCTCCCAAGGTTTTTGGTCGTGTACATCGAAGACAACCCCTCCAACATTGCGTTTATGGAGGATTTGCTCGGAGACTATGATCGGGTCGAGTTGGTGACGGCTCCCACTGCCGAGATCGGACTTGAGATCGTTCGCGCACGCATTCCGCACGTGGTGATTATGGACATCAACCTGCCAGGAATGTCGGGATTCGAAGCGACGCGCAGACTGCGATCGTGGCCTGAGACCCGAGAGATTCCCGTGATCGCGCTGAGCGCGTCCGCCATGGTTCAGAACGGACCGCGGCCCCCTGATGCAGGGTTTCGCCAATATCTCACCAAGCCCGTGCGTGTGGCCGAGCTAACAGCGGTCCTCACCGAGCTGCTCGTGGACCGCGACGCTCATCCGCCAGGGCAACATCAAGAGTGATCGCCAGATTTGTGTCGCTCTTTTGCGAGCCCATATTCGTGTAGCCGGTACTGCACCGTACGAACGCTAATATCCAGCATTTCTGCAGCTCGAACCGTGGATCCATCGACCACTTCAAGGGTCTTCACGAGCGCGTATCGCTCAATCTCACCCATCGTCGCGCCGGGGATCGTGAGCCCATCAAACATGGGCTCTGCCGATGCACCCTTTGGCAGATGCTCTTCATCAACCCACTCGCCGTCGCACAAGACCACTGCTCGCTCAAGCGCGTTTTCTAGCTCACGCACGTTGCCCGGCCACCGATAACTCCGAAGCATGGTGCGCGCACGATCGGTAAATCCCTTGATATTTTTGTGGTTCTCTTCAGCAAACCGCCGCAAAAAATGCTCCGCGAGCAACGAGATGTCTCCACCTCGCAGTCGCAGCGGAGGCATCTCAACTCTCACAACGTTTAAGCGATAGTACAGGTCCTCTCGAAAGCGCCCCGCGGCCACATCAGCGGTCAAATCTCGGTGCGTCGCTGCGATGATTCGCACATCTACTTTGATCGGCTCGTTGCCACCCACGCGCTCAATCTTGCGATCTTGAAGCACGGTCAGCAGCTTCACTTGTATGGACGGAGGGATCTCACCGATTTCGTCTAGAAATAAAGTCCCGTGATTGGCCTGCTCAAAGCGGCCGAGCCGCTTGCGGTCTGCGCCAGTAAAAGAGCCACGCTCGTGACCAAACAGCTCACTCTCGAG
>JANNCG010000899.1:0-1936 GCA_031386385.1 Myxococcales bacterium | reverse complement strand
ACAACACCGACCCCGACGGCATCGACAGGGTGCTCGCCGAGGTCTCGCAGAGGGGCGGCCTCGCGCGCACCCTCTCGGTAGTGATCTCGAAGTCGGGTGGAACCAAAGAGACCCGCAACGGCATGCTTCACGCCAAGCGCGCGTACGAGCAAGCGGGCTTAGTGTTTGGCGCGCACGCAGTTGCGGTCACACAAGAAGGCAGTGAGCTCGACAAGTATGCGACTGAGCAAAAATTTATGCGGCGGTTTCCGATGTGGGACTGGATCGGTGGGCGCACATCTGAGCTGAGCGCGGTGGGGCTTCTGCCTGCAGCTTTGCAGGGATTCGACATTGGTGCCATGCTCGATGGGGCCTCGGTGATGGACGCGCTCACCCGCACGCACGATCTGGACAACAACCCTGCGATGCGCATGGCTCTCGCGTGGCATGCGCTCACCGACGGCCGTGGGACGCGCGCAATGGTGGTGCTCCCCTACCGAGATCGCATGGAGCTTTTGTCCCGATACCTGCAACAACTGGTGATGGAATCGCTCGGAAAAGAGCGGGATTTGTCCAACAACGTCGTGCATCAAGGCATCGCGGTCTATGGCAACAAAGGATCGACCGATCAGCACGCGTATGTGCAGCAGCTGCGTGACGGGGTGAGCAATTTTTTCGCCACGTTTGTTGAAGCGCTTGAAGACGGACAGAGCACGGTGTTCTCGGTGGACAGCGACGAGATCACCGCGGGTGATTATCTCTTCGGCTTTCTCGAAGGGACTCGCCGAGCGCTGTACGAAAACGGCCGCAAATCACTGACGATCACCGTGCGCCGTGTGGACGCGTACTCGATTGGGATGCTCATCGCGCTCTTTGAGCGAGCGGTCGGTTTTTATGCATCGTTGATCAACGTCAACGCGTACCACCAGCCAGGAGTTGAAGCCGGCAAGAAGGCCGCGAGCGAGGTGATCGTGCTGCAGAAAAAAGTGGTCGGAGTGCTGAAGAGCGATAACGGCAGAGCTTTTTCAGCGAGTGAGATTGCAGCTATTGTGGGCAGTGATGCCGGCAGCGTGTGGCGCATGCTGCGTCGCTTAAGTGCCAACGCAGAGCGCGCGATCACCTGTGTGCAAATGGACGGGGTCAACAGTACGTATCGGGCGTAGGTGAGGACGGGCGGGTTCATCGGCGGGTGTTTTCAGCACCGCTCTACGCACGTGCGTAGAGTGAATTGCAGCAAATTTGCACACCGAATTTTGACAAAACCGCGCCAACCGGGCCGCATTTAGCCCGCTCTCTAGTGCTGCGCGCCAAAGGTAAGCGGAGATTTTAGCGCTGTATCTGAACGAGTAACGCCCCGCGCGGACGACAAGACATCCGCGCAAGTGCCTTCGCGAAGCGCTCAGGAGCCCCATCGTCATTGGCATTCCTCCGGGGTCGTGCGAGATGCTGTGTGCGTGTAGCAAAAGTGAGAACTTGAAGCAGAGTCGCTCGGAGCTTTTCGCAGGTGAGGGTCGGTTGATCGACTGAACGTTTTGGCTTCGCACCAGCATCTCGCACGAACCCTGAGGAATGCCAATGACGATGGGGCTCCTGAGCGTTTCGCGAGGGCCATTGCGCGGAGGCTTGTCCTCTGCGCCCCTCGGCGAGATGCTGCGCGAAAGCCTTCCCCTACCTCGCTGCTAGTGCGCCAAACGGGGAAACGCTAAGCGCACGCCATCGAGAAAAAACTCGACCGCGACGGCGGCTAAAATAAGTCCCATGACGCGGTTGATCACGGCCATTCCGGTACTGCCTAAGAGCTTGCCGATGGCCGTTGCGCTGCGGAGGACGAGAAAGCACAAGAACGCAACGAGCGCGATGGCACCATAGAGCGCACCACGCTCTTGTGCGCTGTCTGCGCGCGCGGCCAGAAGCATCGCCGAGGCGATCGCTCCAGGGCCACTTAACAAGGGAATTC
>JANNCG010000873.1:0-7947 GCA_031386385.1 Myxococcales bacterium | reverse complement strand
TGGCTCCCCTACCTATAAAGGGTCATACTACCCCGGGGTAATAGGGGATTAACAATTAGGATACTGTAATAGGATGATACCTAGGATAGGCTATAATACCCTATAGGGGGGTGTCCATAGAATGAATGACTGCCCATCGTTGAAGAACCAGCTACACTTCAGACGTCCCAGTGTCGTTAATCGTTCGATATGCTTGTGTCGGTATGCTGTGCGGCCTAGGCACCGCTGCGTGTTCTGCGCGAACCGCGACGACACAGCTGAGGGCACCGACGACACCCCCTCGGACACTGCAGCAGACGCGTAGTCCACGCGCGGTCGCGTCGACACAGCAACGGCGTCAACGCTCACAAGCCGACGTCGAGTCATCCCTCACACGTGGCCCATGGAGGGTGTACCTCGCGCAGCAACCTCGTCGCGAGACCACGCGAAATGATGGCAGCGAACCAGACGGGACCAACTATGTGGTTATGGGAGGGTCAAGAGCACGAATTCGCGAGGCAAATATCTCATGGAGTCGCGATGTCGTGCTTGGCGGCATCATCGGTTCAGCGCGGACAGCGCGGGGGTGGTTGTTTGCAAGCACAGACGGCGCTCTGTATCGCGCACCATATTTCACAGGTCCCCTTGAATTTGTCTCCAGCCTTGCAGACAGCGGTCTGGTCCGAACGCTCTCAAGCCACGGAAGAATCCTCGCGCTCAACCAACAACAACGATTGTACATGGGCGACGATCTTGGTTGGACTGGATGGAGCGCGCCGAGCTCGGGATCGTTTATCACTGGTAGTTTTTTGAACAACTCAGTGGGGGTCACAATCTTCTCACCCGGCCGAGCGATGGCCACCCATGACGGCGGTGCGCATTGGTCTGTGCTCGATCTGCACGAGCAGAGTCCGCTAGAAATGATCGGAATTACCGACTCGTTGGTGCTGCGTACGATGACTCAGTCGTACCGATTGAGCGCGGATGGACAGCTTTCGCCGTTCAACGGGATGGCCGTTTCTGTCGAAAATGTGATTCCAGATGTGGAGAATGTGCGAATTTCTGCGGCGTTTGAGGGACCGGCGGCGCGCGCAACGGCGCTCATGAGAGATGGGTTCGCGCTGGATTCAGGTCGAATCTACACAAGCCTGATCACGCGACCCGTCTCTGAGCGTTTTGGGACCCTCCACCGCAACGCAAACTCAAGCGACACCCTCCACGTCTTTGGACCTCAAGGAACTCCGGCGACCTCAACAACTCCGACCCGACTTGAAGGGCCATCGTCGGATTGCAAATACGTGCCCTTTGGGCAACGCCTGCTCGCTGTGTGTCGATCGACGGGATATCAACAGCCACAAGTGCACGCTCTCGGACCAACGGGAACATGGAGCCCGATGGATGTCCCACCTGGCGCCTACTACACCATTGATCTCGCGGCGTCGATGGATGGCGAGCGATTCTGGACGTTCAACACAACATGCGATCCGAGGCAGCGTATTTCAACGGGAGTCACATGGTGCCATTCACGCTTGGGTGAGCCCTGGGCGCCCTTCACCGTCGAGCGCCTCTCGGACTTTGTCGCAAGCTACGGAAACTATGTGGTGTATCGCAGCCACTCTGGACCACTTGACCGAAACGCACCGGGTCCACTTCGAGTACAACTTATAGATAGTGGTCCCGAAAACGCACAAGCACCGCAACGAACAGACAATCGCGCCCGTCTGGTCACTGGCCAATTCACTCGCGATGGGACCTTTTTTGCACGCGGAACCATCGGAGACGACACCGTCCTCGCCGTCGGAACTCTTGATCGCGCGCTGGTCATTCAGGCACTCCCAGCAGGCGTCGTTGACGTTGGGATGGTTGATCGATCGCGTGGTCTTGCGGTGGGCAAGCACCTGCATGAGCTTTGGTCCACACAAGATGGCGGTGATAGCTGGCAGCCCATTCGCCACGTGACGCACGGCGACGCAGCGGGGATCAGTATTGACTCCGCAGGAGGCGATCCAGCAGCGAGATTGCAGTGCCGTTGGTGGGGATGTGTGGTGCCGGACAAATTACTTTGGGCTCCAGAGACGCTCATCGGCGAGCCACCAGTGGAGGCATTTGCCACGCCGACGCCGACGGGAGAGCTGGAGGTTGTCCGAGCTTTTGCACCACCAACTTCGCTCGATTTGGGCGTTCAGCGATGTGCTCCCACCGCAGACGTTGAGCCAGACGAACGCTATCGGTTAGGCCATGGAGGGTGGCTCAAATCGCAGCCAGGCAACCGTTTTGAGTGGGGCGGCAATGACTCACGTGGAGCATTTCGCACTGCAATTACACAGGGATTGCCACCACAAACCCCCACCCCCTCATGGCGAATCGGAAGCTCGTTGTTGTTGCCGCGATGGGTCTCGCGAGATCAAGCGATCGTTGAGCGATGCGCATACAACACGGGCGCTCGGTATGCGCAGAGTGAATATCACTGCGACCTTTTGAGCTTCGAGCGACACCCCGAGAGAGTTCGGCTCTGGTTATCACCACGCACACAACCTGGCCTCTCAGAGCCGTCGGCCGCGCCGAGAGTCGCTGAGATGGTCGCACTCCCGGGTGGGGACTTTGCGATCCGCATAGCAACGGGCCCGCTGGATGAGGTGTCTGGGGAGAGTCCCTCGCTGGTCCTGACTCGCAGGTTTGATCAGCAGCCACGATTGGATTGGGTGTTGCGGATCACCGCGGCTGGGAGCATCGTTTCGCAGCAGAGCTTTTTGTGGGCTCGCGAAGAGACCCGCGTTAGGATGCTCGCTTGGGATGGACATGCGCTTGGAGTCGCGGTCGTGACGGCGGCCAATCCCTTAAATCGAACCCTGCGGTTTTATCGAAGCCCCACGGAAAACGGTACGGATCTTGGACCCATTCCGATTCGAACCCATCCCTGCGGAACCGAGAGCGCCGCCAACAGTCCGTGGGCCGTTTCGAGCGCAAATGACGGCAATGTCGCGATTCGGGCAGGCCGCGAGCTCAGCGGAACACAGCTCTTTCACGGCATCGATGGCGTCCAGGCCACGCTTGAGTTCAGCGCATCCGGCACCTGTTTACGACGCATCAGCGCCGGACAGGGAGCCCTCTCTCTCCAACGCAACGACAACGCCTTCAACCGCCTTGGCGGAGCCCTCACGCTCGAGGCCGCAGGGGGTGGATTTCGCACCAGCTATGCCACGCCCGTTCGTGGTCTCGCGATCACGTGTGTGGCAGATCCAGCGATTCGATGAGCCCATTCACAGCCACCCGCACTTCACTCGTTGTGTCGACAAAGCTCGCGCTGAGCAGCACCCCATTGATCTTATTGCTGCTTCTCGCGCCTTTGCTCCGCTTGCGCCCCCTCAACGCGATCTGCCTCGGATTTGCCTGCACCATCATCACGCTTCAACTGGCCGCTCATCAGTGGCGCGACCGGGGCAAACGATGGAGTGAAGTGTTAGCCGCCATCATCGCCGGAGCCATCCTCGGAATCCTAGGTTTCTTTCTCGCTCAATCACAGCCTCCTGAGGCGTTCCGCTCAATCGTTGGCGGACTGTTTTCAACGTTAAGCGTTCTCGCGATCGGCCTCGGAGTCGGCTCAGCCATTGGCCAAAGGGTCCCTGCGGCAAGTCACCTCTTGCCTGTGGGGCTCGTCTCAAGCGCGATGGATCTTTGGAGTGCCCTTGCCCCAGAAGGTGTGACCCACACGATTACGACGGCTCCAGACCCTGCGTGGTTGCGAGTCCTCGCGATGAGCGCGCCGGTGGTTCCATCGCGAGCACTCGAACCTATGTTGGGGTTTGGCGACGTCGTTTTTGCAGCGCTCTACCTCGCGGCCGCACAGCACCATCAACTCTCGATACCAAGAATGCATCTCGCTCTGGCGTTGGCGTTTGCCGCTGCCGGAGCGATGGTTGTTGTGCTTGGACGTCCGCTACCCGCACTGCCGTTCTTGGCCGTTGCCGTCGTTGTCGCATTTTCACAAACGCGAAAGATTGCAGTCGAAGATCGCAAAGCAACTGCGGCCGCGGTCCTTCTGTTCGTAGGTGCTGTTGCTCGTTTGCTGTGGCTTCGTCGATAACTGCGGGGTAGAAAAGCGCGCGATGACGTTTAACCTTGAGGCTGTTGGCCAACGTACGAAAAATTTTGCTTACTCCTACCAGTGGCGCGACACCGTGTTGTACGCGCTTGGTGTGGGTGCAAAAAAAGACGAGCTCGACTATTTGTACGAAGGGCGCGGACCCAAGGTGCTGCCATCATTCGCAGTCATCCCTGCGTTTGAGCCCGTCATGCACGCGGTCGAGTTGGTGAACGGACCCATGGACAAAGTGGTTCATGGAGCACAGCGAGTCACCATTCATCGTGCTTTTCCAAAGAGCGCAACACTTCACACAACGGCGATCGTTGAGGGACTCTATGACCTCAAACGAATGACGCAGGCCGTTGTAAAAACCCAGACCGTTGACAGCGCGAGTGGTGAGCTTTTGTGCGAGACTTCATGGTCTCTGATCTTCTTGGGGATTGGCGGGATCAACACAAGTCCCAGACCTGACGAAGAGCGGCCATCGGCTCCGGCAAGAGAGCCTGATTTCACCGTTGAAGAGCAGACATCGCCAGAACAAGCGCTGCTGTACAGACTCTCGGGCGACGTCAATCCGTTGCACGCAGACCCTGAGTTTCCGCTTGTCGCGCGTTTTGAAAACAAGCCCATTTTGCACGGACTCGCGACGTACGGATTTATGGTCCGAGCCGTGATTCACAGCGCGCTAAAAGGCCAAGGCGAGCGCGTTCGCGCGATCCAAGGACGATTTAGCAAGCCTGTTTGGCCTGGCGAAACGCTGATCACGCACAGCTGGGTCGAAGCAAAAAGAGTGATCGCTCGGACATCAGTGAAAGAGCGAAGCGAAGTCGTACTTTCTCACTGCGCTCTTGATATCGACTAAAGACACCTACACATCTCGCAGAATCATTTCATCCACAGAGGAGTTCATAGTAGTCATGGCACGTACAGAAATCGTCATTCTCGCTGCGCGACGAACAGCATTTGGCACCATGAGTGGAGCGCTCGAAGGCATCACCGCCAACGATCTCGCAGTCCACGCGGCAAAAGCGGCGCTCGCAGATTCGGGCGTCGATCCAAAGAGTGACATCGGTCACGTGATTGTCGGCAATGTGCAGCAGACGAGCGCAGACGCGATCTATGGGGCGCGTCACGTAGGACTGAAAGCGGGACTGCCGATTGAGGTTCCTGCGCTGACGGTCAATCGATTGTGTGGCTCTGGCTTTCAAGCGGTGATCAATGGCGCCGAGCAGCTGCTTTTGGGCGAAGCCGAGTGCGTGCTTGTCGGCGGCACTGAGAACATGTCGCAAGCACCGCACGTGTTGCGTGGAAGTCGCAAGGGTTTTGCCTTCGGAAAAGCGCCCAAGCTCGAAGACTCACTGTGGGAAGCGCTCACGGATAGTTATTGCAACACGCCCATGGCAATGACCGCAGAAAACCTCGCGGTGAAATACGAAATCTCGCGCGCTGCGTGCGATGAATACGCACTCACCTCACAACGACGATGGGCCGCGGCCAATGAAGCGGGATACTTCAAAGCCGAGATCGCTGCGATTGAGCTGCAGTCAAAGAAGGCGACGGTCAAGTTTGAGGTCGATGAGCATGCACGGCCACAAACCACCGCAGAGATTCTCGCGAAGCTAACACCGGTATTCAAAAAAGACGGGGTTGTGACTGCGGGCAATGCCTCGGGTATTTGTGACGGTGCAGCGATGTTGGTTCTCGCGACGGCGGACTTCGCAAAGCGCAAAAATCTTAAGCCACTCGCGCGTCTGGTGAACTGGGGCGTTGCAGGCGTGGATCCCAACATCATGGGCATTGGACCCGCTCCCGCGATTCGACGAGCGCTTGAGAGAAGCCAACTTTCGCTCGCACAAATGGATTTGGTAGAAGTGAATGAGGCCTTCGCGGCACAGTACCTGGCGGTCGAAAAAGAGCTTGGGCTCGATCGAAGTAAGACCAACGTGAACGGCGGAGCGATCGCACTGGGACACCCACTCGGCGCATCTGGAGCGCGAATTACCACGCATTTAGTGCATGAACTGCTTCGACGCAATGCACGCTATGGCGTAGGTTCGGCATGCATTGGCGGGGGCCAAGGCATCGCTCTGATCGTCGAGCGCGCATAGCGACTACTGTAAGCCCATGTGCGCGGGATGGGAGAAAACTCTCATAGCAAGCTTGCTCTCTGCTGAAACGCCCAATACAATCAGCCATTGACGTGTCAAAGACTTACGTCGGACAAATTGATGGTACTTGAGGAATGTTAGTCGCGGAACTCGCACAGACAGCTAAGTCACCTATGGGTCCTTCCGAAGGTGAATATCAGTCGCTTCAAGAACTCGCCGCTGGTGGAATGGGTTCTGTTTATCTTGCGCGCGCAACCAGTGGTCCACGCAAAGGGCAGATTGTTGCGCTGAAAAGAATGCACCCGCACCTTGAGCGCAACCCTCAGTTTGCCGCGAGTTTCTTTGATGAAGCGTGGATTACCGCCGGGCTACGCCACCCCAACGTCGTGGATATTTTTGACTGGGGTACGGACAAAGAGGGTCGCTACATCGCCCTTGAGTTTGTCCCAGGCGAGTCGCTGCTCAATGTTTTGAAGGCGACCCGTTCACGCGGTTTGCAGATGCCCATCGACATCGTGTTGTTTGTGCTGGCACGTACCGCCGAGGCGCTCCACGCAGCACACGAGCTGCGCAACGAGCGGGGCGAGCTACGCCATCTCGTCCACCGTGATGTGACGCCTTCAAACGTGCTCGTGAGCCGTGACGGAGCGATCAAGCTGATTGACTTCGGTGTCGCGAAAGCCCGCGAGCGGTTGCAGGACAACACGCAAACAAACACCCTCAAGGGCAAGTTTGGTTACATGTCTCCTGAGCAAGCACGGGGGACGAAAAATATCGATCGTCGCTCGGATCTTTGGTCCCTGGGCGTTGTGCTTTGGGAATGTCTCGCGGGGAAGCGCTTGTTCAAAAGCGACAGCGAGCTTGAGATTTTGCGCATGGTGACTGAAGAGACACCAGCAAGTGTGCGATCTGTTCGGCCTGACGTCCCTGAAGCCGTGGATCGACTGTTGATGTCCGTGTTCGCGAAAAATCGCGATGACCGAATTGGATCGTGCGCTGAGTTTGCCGATTACCTCTGGGCTGTTTTTCGTGAAGAGGGCTTCACGACCAACGAACAATCCCTGAGCCAATACTTTCACGCGATGCTCCCCGAACGCTGTGAAGCGTTGGACCGATTGCTTCTTGATGGCAATGGCGACTACAAACTTGAGTCGATTCAATCGGGTTCAGGCAGTGGAAGTTTTCAAGGCAGCGATCCCCGATCGGGCGCTGTTGCGCTACCTATTGCAAAAGGTCCAACCGGGAGCTTTCCTGCATACGGTGAAGACGCTGTCGTTCGGCCCACGGAGACGCATGAGGCACCTGCGGCCAATCGCAAAGTGGTGGGACTCTTGTTTGGTGTCGTGGTGCTTCTTGCAGGCGCGCTAGGGACGGTTCTGTACACCTCGCGCTCAGGTGCTCCTGCATCGGGACAACCCCAGACTCAAACGACGACAATTGCCCAGACAACACCTCCGCGCGTCGAGTCTTCGCAGGGCAGTGGCAATCACGGTGTGCCTTCACCGACCAATGTTGCGCTGCAAAATCCCAGCAACCCGCCCACAACGCCGTCAACCGTCGCTGAGACCTCGGATCGCTCGGGCCGCAATGGAGCAAACGGGCGGCGCAATGGCACGGCTGGGCACGGACCCGCAGTGAATACCGGTCGTGCGAATACTTTACCGGCCAATGCAGCCGCAAACGCCATGTTGGTTCCGGTGCAAAATCCGAGCAACGCGCAGACAGTCACTGCTGCAACACCGGTTGTGAATCGACCCGATCCACCCGTTCATGTTG
>JANNCG010000858.1:0-5210 GCA_031386385.1 Myxococcales bacterium | reverse complement strand
ATCGTGCCGTGGCACGCGGTGACGAGCTTGGTGCGGTCCTCGCGCTTCGACGTGGCCTTGATCGCGCACGACGAGAGCTGCATCGCGGTGAGATCGACGAGCCAGAGCGCGCGATGCTCATTTTTGCACGCAAACTTGGTGAAGCGCTTGTTCGTGCCGGCGAGGTCACCGAGGCAGAGGGTGTCCTGCGCGAGGCGCTTGAGATGGCCCCCCGTGGCGGAATCGACCACGTCCGCCTGCAATTTGCCTTGGCTCGCGCGCTCTTTGGTCGAGGTCGCATCGTGGATGCCTCCAAGGTCATTGAAGAGGCTGTTCGCGGTGCGCGCAAGCTCAACGCGCTGTCGCTTGTCGCTGAGCTTTGCCAGCTTCGCGCCGATTTTGACGTGTCTCAGGGCTCGACGATGGATGCCATCGTCCAGCTTCGTGCGGCGGACTCAGCACTTGAAGAAGCTGAGCGTCACTCGCACGATATTCGCGCCGTCTCACGACTTCGTATTGAAGTTTGGTTGCGTCTGGCCCGAACGCTCTCTGACGCGATGCAAGACAGCGCCGCCGACGCGGCCCTTCGTGATGCTACGAGCATCGCCCTTCGATTGAATCTCACGGCTGACGTCGCGCGCTGCGAGGCCATTCGTGCTGAACTTGCAAGCAAAGAAGGCGACCTGTCTGGCGCAGTCAGCTGGTGGGAGCGCGCAGCCAAGAGTGCCGCTGCTTGTGGCGACGTAGTTGCTGAAAAAGAATACCGCCGCCACGCAGATAGCATCAAACCCACGTCAAATTCATACACCAGCACTTGACGGTAGGGTCGCAGTAGGGTACCCCTCCGCTCTCATTTTGTTTAGGATTGAAGGAGTTAGTTAGTGGCTAATCATACGTCGGCCGAGAAGCGAAATCGTCAGCGCCTCAAGCGCACAGCCCGCAATCGCAGTGTCAAAACTGCAGTCCGTGGGGTCGTAAAGAGTGTCCGTGAAGCGATCGCAAAGGGCGATCCTGCAGCAACAACGGCGGCGCTGAAGAAGGCGACTTCTGCATTGGATGCCGCTGTGACAAAGGGAGTGATGCATCGCAAGACCGCATCGCGCTCGATCTCGCGTATTACGCACGCCGCCCAGGCGAAGTAAGCGAAGTAAGCGGAGTGAGAGCGAGTTCAGCGGAACCTGAACGCACCACAAGCAACACCATCTTCACGCCGTAAGAAGCGTTACTTGTGCTATTTGTTCTGCGATTCGCCTTCTTGCTGGGCCGGCTCTATTTGTAGGGCCGGATGAGTTGCAAGCAACTCAACAACATAAAAGAGTTGATCGCTTCCGCGCGCCGTTCCAATGGCGATGGTGTCGAACTCGGGGTTGTCGCGGTTGAAGCGATGAGCTGGACTGGCGTTGAGTTGCGCATATGCCAGCTCTAACGTGCGGGCTCGAACGACGTTTTCTCCCAAGCGATCGCAGCGAATACCCGCGCGAGACACTCGCAACTGGGGCGTGTCATGAGCGTCGAGACTGTGCGCGATTTGCCGGCGATTTGCCAGCAGTTGTGCGCGATCAGTGGCCAGCGGTTGCAGCAACAAATCCGGTCGCAATGTCGCGCGACTCATGGCCCGACGCTGCTGGTTGAGCAGGTGAATCCACCGGACAGGATCAAGGGCGAGGGTCTGTTGCTCGGCCACGACGGGCTCTGGCGGCGAGCGCTCAGGAGCAACATTCACCCGCCCCCAGGGAACCATTCCCGTCCCATCGGTCGCCATCAACTGCACGGTCCATCGCTGCGTCGAGGGCAGAATGATGGTGTGTGTGTCCACAAATCTCAGTGTTTCTCCAAGCGAATTCATCGCGACAAGCGACTGCTCGCGCAGCACCGGTGCCGTCGCGACAGAGAGCACAATCGTCTGGGTCGCACTGTCTGTCCGCGCTGCAACCTCGTCACGGCGCCAGCTCAGCTCAACATAGCGAGGCGCTAACACCAACGCGGCGCGGTCTTCAAAGCGCACCCACGCGCAGCGAGCGGTTGGATGAAGGGACTGATCGCCGAGCCACCGCTGCGCTGTCGCGCGAAGTGAAGCGTTGGTGCCACGACCCACCCAATACCGCAACGATGCTGCATAAAACCTCGCCGATTGTGTGTGCTCCTCAAGCAACGCGCGCGATGCATGCGTGGGGTCACTGACCAGCGCACGTGCGGCGGCCAACATTCGGGGATCGGTTGCACACTGCGCAAATTCATGAGCAGCCGTTAGAGTTTGTGCGTTTGCCGTACCATGGAGCAAGACGGCTGCGAGCCCGGCAACGGAGGCTGATCCGCGGCTTCGGGGCCGCACGCATCGTGCAGAACAGCTAGGCGAAAAAACCCAAGGCTTAGGCATCAGACCACCCGGCGCTCAACAAATCGGATCTCACTGCGGTTCGCCTTGAAAACACTTGGCTTACTGCGTAGGGCATCGGCGGCCAAAACCGAAACTTTGCGCACGTTTTCTGTAAGATTGCTGTTTTGGCTCACTCCGAAGTATCATCCGCCCTGCGTTGGTTGCGATTGGTTCGCACAACGGTAAGCCACATTTTTTTGATCTTCTTTGCTTCGTAGGAGCCATGACAGTGATCCATCGTCAACCCGTCCGCGTTTGTGTCCTCGCGACAACAACTCTCTTTGCGATGAGCGCCTCCGTGTTTGCGCAGACCGCTCCAAGTTCTGGCGCTGCGCCAACCGACACGTCGACTGCACCGGCGACGACCGCCCCAACGCAGACCACACCGCCAGCGGATCCCAACGCTGGTACAGGCGCTACGGGAACAGGGGTCAGTGACAACGCGCGTATGAACGCGGCCGGCGCGGATCCCAACAACTTGCCACCGCACGATCCCAACCGACTGCTTATGCGTGAGGTGGGCTCAACGCTGAGCTTGGGCTGGCGTGTTTGGTACCAGTCGGTCCCCGGTTTTATCATCGGGCTGTTTGCAAAAATCGTTGATCGCAATGGCTGGGGCGGCGGCGGTGGCACCATCACCGGACCGGAGCTGGTGTACCGCAATGGCTCGGTGGACATCGCGTTGGGTGTGCAGTACGTGGGCTATTTTGCAGGGACTGGTCACCTTCACGGACTCAACGAGGGCGTTAACGCGACCGAGCAAATTCGCGCGGACATCTGGTCGATCCAGATGACGTCGCACTTTCTCTATGGCATTCGCGCAAACCGATACTTCGAGTTTCAAATCGGCGCCGGCCTCGGGGCAGGCTTTTTGTCCGGCACCCTAAACCGCTACCAAGCCCGTGAGACTCCGGGCACGCCGAGCGGGTTCACTGCGTGTACGCAGGCGGACAGAATGGGTAGCGAGCCGTGCAACTCAAACGTCAACAGCCACTTCGCGGATTCAGCGGATCCGGTGACGGGCTATGGCCGCGGCGGGTATTCTGAGGGCAACTGGATCGCGACGGGTGGCGGGTACGTTCCGTTGATTATTCCGTGGCTCTCGCTGCCGCACATTGCGCTGCACTTTCGCCCGCACCGCAACTTCGATTTTCGGATTGATGGTGGGTTCAACCTGATTGGCTTCTACGGCGGTGGCGCGCTGCATTACGTCTTCTAGACTGCGGGGTGCAAGAGGGGCTACTCTGACATCGATGCCGTGATTCGGGGATCCTCGGACAGCAATGTCAGAGCAGGCGGTCACCCGGAGTCGCCCAACGGTCAAAAGACCAGGTTGAATGGCTAGAAAACCTAGGGTTTCTTAACAACTCGCAAAAAATCATCGGACCGCTAGGGGTTGGTACGATGGTTGCGAAGGCTATCTATCAGTGACTGTTCCCCAACAGCGCTCCAGCACTTCACCGGCTGGGTCCCTTTGGTTGCCCGAGTGGCGGCTCAGACAACTAAAAGTCTACGGTGATCGAGAACTTAAGTACCAAATCTTCATCTCTAACCCTTTGCACTACTTACTTAACTGACTTGCTTTGCTGTCGATTCCCTGACGGTTCTTATTTTGATCGAAGGGCCCTTCGGTCGTCTTCTCAAAACAACTAGAGCTTAACTTGAACCTTAACAAAACATAACTCGCCGTAGCCTTGCGTAACGTTCTTTGCACTGACCTCCCATAACTCTGCCCATTGAGTATTTTCGTTCGGCCCAAGATGAATCAACAGATCTCTCTTGGGCCGTTCTCTATTTAGGCTTCTTTGTGGTATCAATCCCGCTGTGACAATCGCGTCATTGGTGATCAAAAGCTCGCATTTTTCAGTTAAAGCGCTCCTCGCGAGGGTTGCTCCTTTGTGTTGCATCGGTGCTTTGCTGTTCAACGCGGCTGCGTGCGCAAATCATCCCGACCAACTTGCGCGGGCTGAGATGCATTTTCAAAACAACCGGTTTCGTACCGCGCTGTCCAACCTCGAAGACGTTGAGCAACACCGTGCGACCATGAGCGTCAGCGAGCGTGTTCGCTACGACGTGGCTCGCGGGATGTGCCACCTTCGGCTGGACGATCGGTTGCACGCTCGGTACTGGCTTTCGCTCGCTCGCGAAGAAGCCCAGGCCGAGCCCACAGCGCTCACACGCTCAATGCGTGAAGAGATCGATCGCGTGATCACGCTCACAGATCTGTTGGTTCAGCTGCCCCCGCGCTGAATTGAATACGTTGCTCGTGCAGAAATGTTCAGCGAGGGTTTAGTTGGTCTTTGAGCACCAGCTTCTGCTTTTTCAATTCTGCTAACTCGGTCTGCTCGTTGGGCGTGAGGTGCGCACGTCGTGCCAGCTCGTTCACGCGCTGGTCTAGGTGCTTCTTCGTTTCTGCTACTTTTGTCACGGTGATTTCATTTCTCCGAGCCATCGCAAAACTCCTATGTGCCGAGGTTGAAGCGCAATTGCACCAAGGATGAGGCGTGCATGGCAAGCGATTTGGTCGGATAAAATGCAGCAATTTTAGACACACTGTGTGCGCTTAATACACACTCGCGCGACCCCACAACGCGCTGCGTTGAAGCACCCTCAGCAGACTATTCTTCTGGCTCTGTGGCCAAGCGCGTGATCGCCGACAAATCTTCCAACGTTGTCGTGTCACCCAAGACAACGCCATTTGACGCGATCTCTTTCAAAAGCCGCCGCATGATTTTTCCACTTCGGGTCTTCGGCAGCGAGTCGGTGAATCGAATCGAGTCTGGCCGTGCAAAGCGACCGATCTCTTTTGCCACCTGCTCAGCGAGCTCGGCTTTGAGCGCGGGCGACGCATTGG
>JANNCG010000852.1:0-1962 GCA_031386385.1 Myxococcales bacterium | reverse complement strand
AGGACAACACCGATCCCGAACACTTTATGTGAAAGCCAAGTGTGCGTTGGAAAGCTGTCGGTGGTCTTATACAGTTGAATGTGTGCGTGCGCCGGAGGCGACATCGGCGGCTCAGCCTCTCGTGAGCTGCTCTTCGATCTAGAGCTCCCTGAGCTTGCTCGGGCCGCCCTTGGTGCTTTCGCAACAGCAGCAACCGCAGCAGCGCCCTTTGGAGCGCGATAATTGTGCTCGCCCTTGCAGGTGCGGCACTCGACTTTCGCGGGTTTTGAGCCGACGACGGCCACAATTCGATGTGTGAGGTCTAGTTTGCACTTGGTGCAGTAAGAATCGATCTCTTGGCCTGCGCGGTAGGTGGTCATGTGATTGTCAAAACCTTCTTTGTATCGGGGGTGCCGTGCTAGCAGCATATGCGATGACCGTAAAGGACCAGCGTGGAGCAAGCCTCCCAAGCCTCGTCGAAATCATGCAGCGTTTGCTCGCGCCAGAGGGCTGTCCGTGGGATCGAGAGCAAAGTTTCGCCACGCTGAAAAAATACGTGGTCGAAGAAGCGTGCGAGGTCACTGATGCGATCGACGGGCTTGGCGAAGAGTCCACGGCGCCGCAAGGTCCCGCAACGAGGCTTCGTCCTGAAGATCAGGCCGTACGCGAGTTTTGTGAAGAGCTCGGGGACCTCTTGCTGCAGGTCGTATTTCAAGCAGAGCTTGCGCGGGGACGGGGTTGGTTTGGGCCCGACGACGTGATCCAAGCGATTAGCGAAAAACTGGTTCGTCGACATCCTCACGTATTCGGTGAACTAAATGTCTCTGGAACCGCAGAAGTATTGGCAAATTGGGAAGAGCTCAAGGCGAAAGAGAAGGCGAACCGTGGGTTGCTCGATGGGATGCCCAAATCCCTTCCGGCGCTTCGGTACGCATTTCGTGTTGGCGAGAAGGCTGGGCACGTTGGTTTTGACTGGCCTGACGCGTCGGGCCCTCGAGAGAAGATCAACGAAGAGCTTCGCGAGTTTGACGAAGCTGTCGCAAACGGCGACCGCATCGCGATGGAATCTGAGCTCGGTGATGTGTTGTTCAGCGTGAGCAACACCGGACGAAAGCACGGGCTCGACCCAGAGGAAGCGCTCAAGAAGACCAATCACCGTTTTGCGCGGAGGTTCGCGATCGTTGAGCAGCTCGCAAAGGCGAAGAACAAACCACTCGGTGCACACACGCTCGACGAGCTCAATGAGCTCTGGGATCAGGCGAAGAAACAGACGACGTGAGGCGAGTCTGCAAGACAGACTACGTCAATCGAATAAATCACTATATAATCAGGTACTTAGGCATTATTTGATGACCCCGTTCACGAGGTTGTCACAGGACTTTAACGTTGGAAGGTCAGTTCGCGCACTAGCGGAAGAGCTCCGACGCAAGGGCTTGATTCTTCGAGACTCTCCGCTCGTTCGCAGTGCAGATTTGCACGTTATCTCGAATGGATTTGTCCACAGCTTCACGCTGTACATCTGCACAGCCGTTTTGAATGATTGAGCAGTGACAGCGGGCACGATCAGTCGCACTGTGCGGCCGACAAGAAGCAACGGCAGCATGAAAAGAATCGTCATCGGAATGAGTGGAGGGGTCGACTCGAGCGCAGCGGCCGCGCTCTTGGTAGATCAAGGTTGGACTGTCATTGGTGTGACTCTTCATCTTTGGGACTACCAACGTGAGGGGCACGCTGGCAGATGTTGCGCTCCAGAAGACCAGTACGACGCCAAGCGGGTGTGCGACTCGCTTGGGATTGCGCACTACACGTTTGATCGTCGCGATTTGTTTCGTGAGAAGGTGGTGGATCCGTTCATTCAAGACTACTCACGCGGCCAGACTCCGAGCCCGTGTGTGCGCTGCAACGAGCATGTGAAGTTGGGTCCCCTGTGGGAGATCGCTAAGCGATTAGGAGCATCTCACGTCGCTTCGGGCCATTACGCAC
>JANNCG010000837.1:0-14392 GCA_031386385.1 Myxococcales bacterium | reverse complement strand
GGGCGCTTCACCGCGGCGCTGTTGATGGCCACTTTGTCGGCGCCCGCACGGAGCAACGCGCGAACATCGGCGGGGTCGCTTACGCCGCCGCCCACGGTAAAGGGAATCGAGAGCTGCTCGGCCACCTGGCGAACCCAGTTTTGCCTGGCTTTTCGCTGCTCATTTGTCGCTGAGATGTCCAAGAACACCAGCTCGTCGATGCCCTCGCGGTCGTAGTGTGCGGCCAACTCGACAGGGTCGCCCTGATCGCGCAACGAGACAAACTGGGTGCCCTTCACGACCCGTCCGTCTTTGACGTCGAGACACGCAATAATCCGGGCGGCTACCATGTGCCCTCGAATGCTTTGATCGTCTGGGGGTCCGAAAGATCAATCAGCCCATCAAGCAGCGCTTTGCCCGAGATCGCGCCGTTCACGCATGCGATGCCGCGAAGCGCAATGAGGTCGCCAAGTGATGAGATTCCCCCGGAGGCTTGGACTCGATAGCCAAAGGAGCCAACCCATTCGGCGGCTGCAATTCCAGGTCCCTGCAACATCCCGTCGCGCTCGATGTCCGTCACCAACGCAGTGCGAAAGCCGCGAAAAAATAGGTCCTTGAACAACGTCTCAGAGTCCTGACCCGCAGATTCTTTCCAGCCCCGCACCATCACTTGTTTGCCCGCGACGTCCAACGCCAGCACGATCTGCGCTGGATCAAATGTATTGAGCTCGTCGGGCTGGGTCAGCGCAAGCGTCCCTACCACCGCGACAAATCCGTGATCAAGCGCCGCCTGCACGCTCGTTCGGTCGCGCAGTCCGCCCCCAAGCTGAAACTGTACGCTTGAAAATCGCTTAGGAAACTCAAGCAACTCGCTCTGCCGCGCGCCGCCGAAAGCGCCATCGAGGTCCACCAAGTGAACTCGCTTTGCGCCCGCTGCCACGAGCCGCTCAACCCACTCTATCGCTTTAAACGGATAGTGCTCTTCGCTTCCATCAACGCCTTTGCGAAGACGGACGACACTCCCGCGACGAAGATCCATCGATGGGATCAGCTGCATGCGATCTGCCTTTGGATAAGCTGTGCCAAAAATTTCTGGCCATCGCGGCCCGACCGCTCTGGGTGCGCTTGGATTCCGTAAGTGTTTTTACACGCAGATGCGGCGGAGAATGCGACCCCGTGCTCGGCGGAGAGCGTCGTTTGATCTGTGACTGCCAGCGCAAAGCTATGCACAAAATAAAACCATGGGGGAGGTGGTGGCCAAGACTCGTTGTGCTCAACCTTAATCTCGCTCCAGCCCATGTGCGGCACTTTGACTCCCTCCGGTAGCCGTGTCGCCACGCCTTTGAGCGCACCGAGACCGCTCACTCCGGGCGCCTCTTCGCTACCCTCAGCCAACAGCTGCAATCCCAAACAGATCCCGAGGATTGGCCTCTGCGCCGCGATCGCGTCTTGCAACAGAGCCCACAAACCCCGCTCGATCAGCGCTTCTTTTGCGGCTCGAAAGTGTCCCACACCCGGCAGCACGAGCAACGATCGATCTGCCGAAACCCCTGCAGCTTGATCCGCCACGTTGAACGCAATCTCGTGTCGCTTCAGGGCGCCGGCCAACGACGCAAGGTTGCCCGCGCCGTAATCGAGCACCGTGATCATTTGCTCAACGTCCCCTTTGTGCTTGGGAGCTCGTTGCTCTCAACGCGTACCGCCGTACGAAGCGCGCGGGCGAGGCCCTTAAAGAGCGACTCAACCTTGTGGTGCGTGTTTTCACCGTACAAAACCTGCGCGTGAAGGTTGATTTTTGCGCGGGTCGCGAACGCGAAAAAAAACTCGCGCACCATCTCGGTTTGAAAGCCATTGCCCAGCAATACGCTGGGCATTTCAGCGGTGAATACGCAATATGGCCGCCCCGAGAGATCAACCACGACTCTTGAGAGCGTCTCGTCCATTGGCACATGAGCTTCGCCCCAACGCGCGATCCCAAAACGATCACCGACCGCGTCTGCAAACGCCTCACCGAGCGCCAGACCGGTGTCTTCGACCAAGTGATGCGAGTCAATGACAAGATCACCGACAGCTTTCACCGAGAGCCCAAAGTGCCCATGCCGAGCGAGCTGATCGAGCATGTGATCGAAGAAGCCTAAGCCCGTCGAGATCGTCGCGTTTTCGATTCGCTCATCGAGGTTAAGCGTGATGGAGATCTGGGTCTCTTTGGTGTTTCGTTCGATCGTGCTCTGACGCATTCGTGTGCTCATCGGTCGCAGAGACTACGCAAACCATGGGGTGTTGGTTGCGAAAGTTTCTAAAAGAGTGCTGAAAAGAGTGCGAAGTGTCTCGCTCGAAAAATCATGCTCTTGGGTGAAGCTCGTTCGGTCCGGACCGACGCCGGCAAAACGAAAGCGGGTCTGCTCACGAAGCGATGCCGCTTGAACCATCGACGCACGGTCATCGCGAGTATCTCCGACGAACAACACGTCCGTCGCCCGAAACGAGTCCGCCAGCTGCAACAACCCACTGGGTGTCGGCTTGCGCATGTGTGGCGCACAATCGCAGGCGGCCTCACAGCGAAAGCCGAGGGTGCTAAACGCGTCTTGTAGCTCTGCGCGGTTGCGTCCCGTAAAGATCGCAAATGGCACAGAAATCGCAGCTATTTCGGGAAGTGTAATCAGCGCATGCTCCTTCGTTTTTGTGCTCGCGTAGTGATGCGAAACCCGCTCAGTGCATGCGTCAAGCGCCGACAGGAGAGACTGCTCGTGATCTGGCGTCCACTCGACCGCGTGATTTAACAGCGCGTTGAGCTCGGCCCGATCGTCGATCGCAAGGAGGCCAGCGGCGAGCCTGAAATCATTGTTCATCCCGCCCAAGCGCTTCATCGCGCGAAACAGCGCAGAGTCCCAGCAGAGCGAGGGTCTAAGGTCCTGCAGCGCGAGTCGAACAGCTTCTCGAAAGCTCTCTTCGGCGTCAATCATCACGCCGTCGACATCGAGAACGAGCAGCGGTCGTCGAACAAGCGGGCCTGGCGGCTCGAGCTTGGCGTTGAGCGCCGTCGCGACGCGTTCAGTCACGGGCTCGCTGCCCATAGAGATTCGCGTGCCTTGGCCTGGTGGCAGTCGTCGCGCGAGCAGGCCGTGACACTGCAACGTGTCGCAGACGTCGGTGTCTAGATGCAAAAAGTTGCTCGCGCTCTCGGTCACTGAATATCCAGCCGAAACGAGCGCGTTGCGCAAGCGATCTCGGCGCTCTTCGGTGCGGTGCACGCTCTGCTCAAAAGCGACGGAGTGCTTGAGCGCGACCTTGAGTGCGGCCAGCTGAGGCGACGAGATTGAGTAAGGCAGCTTGACGGCAGCAAGCTCAGCGATGAGCGAGGGATGGCCGATCACGGCACCTAGCCGAAGGCCAGCGGAGCCGAGCGCTTTTGAGAACGTTCGAAGCAACAGCACGTGCTCAAATTCATCGACCAAGAGCCGCAGCGTTCGTGGCGAAAACTCGGCGTATGCTTCGTCTAAGACTACGAGCGGTGGCTCTGGGATGGACGCGAGTGACTCGAGCAGCAATCGCACTTCGCCAGGAGAAATCCAAGCTCCCGTGGGGTTGTTAGGCACCGTGACCCAGAGCTGTTTCGCGCCGTCTTTTGCAGCCTGAACAAACCCTTCGAGGGGCATCGCGCGACCGACCGGGACTTTTACGCTCACCCCTCCGTGCCGACGCACCAACATAGGATAGAGTGAAAATCCCGGGTCCGGAAACGCCACGCGGTCGCCAGGCGCGATCCCTGCCATCGTGATGTGATCAAGAAGCGCGCCGCTTGAGGAGCCTAACAGGACGCCACCCTCTGGGGCACCGAGTCTGCGCTCAAGTGTCCGCGCGAGCTCACCCTCGGTCTCAGGATACTCGTTGAGGTGAAGTGTTTTCAGGAGCTCGATCCACTCTGCTCGAGCTTGCTCGGGCCAGTCCTCGGCCGACTCGTTCATGTGCAGTCGAGCGAGTCCAACGGGCTCGTGGGGTCGCACATACGACGCACGTTCAAGCTGCAAATTGGGTCGCAGATCGGGTCTAAGATGGATACGTAGATCAGCCACGAAGCCTCGCGCTCTGTGCATGGTGGTACAAGTGTTCGGCGTCAGCAAGCTCGCCGACCCAAGCGGCCATGGACTTCGCGTCCGCGTCCGAGAGGCTCAAAAGGCTCTGGCGCTTCAGGTAAGTTGCAACGCCAAGGGGGCTTGAGTATCGCGCGGTCCGCGCGGTCGGTAAGACGTGATTGGGGCCGGCTCCGTAGTCGCCAAACGCTTCAGCGCTTGCGGAGCCCACAAACACGGCGCCCGCAGTGGTCAACTCGGGGAGCCAGCTGTGCGGATCTGTCACAACGAGCTCAAGGTGCTCTGGTGCCCACTCTTGCGCGAAGTGAGTAATGGCTGCGCGGTCCCCGGCGAGTAAGAACCCGTAGCGGCTAAGGCTCGCTTGGAGAACCTCTTTTCGTGGAGATTCGGCCACGCGCGCAGTGAGACGCTGCGCAACTCGTTCGAGCAACTCGTCGCTGGTAGAAGCCAAGACCGCCGCGGCGTCGGGGTCGTGTTCGGCCTGTGCGAGCAAATCTTCGACGACTCGAGCCGGGTCTGCTGAGTCATCTGCGATGACTAGTACCTCAGTGGGTCCGGCAACAGAGTCGATCCCGCAGGTACCAACGAGCTGGCGTTTTGCTTCTGCGACGAAGCGGTTTCCGGGGCCAGCGATGAGATCAACGCGGGGTTCGCCAAAAGCGAGCCAACCGATAGCCTGCGCCCCACCGACACAGTACAGCTCATTGAGGCCGAGCAGATGGGCGGTGCACAACAACACCGCATCAAGCCCCGCGCTCTGCGGAGGTGTGACTGCAACAATACGCCGAACACCTGCAATTTGAGCGGGAATCACGGTCATCACGAGGGTTGAAGGATAAAACGCGCGACCACCCGGGACATACACCCCCACCGCGCGGAGCGGTACCCATCGCTCGCCGACGGTGCCGCCGTGAGGCAACATGACGTTTACCGAACCCAGTGAAGACAGCTGCGCTTGGGCAAAAGAGCGCACATGGTCGATCATCGCTTGCAGGGCCGCAACGAGGGCAGGACGCTCGCTTACAAGTTGCGCGTGTCCTTTCGCAAAATCGGACTCATGGACGCGCACCGTCTCGCGGGTCATGGTGACCCGGTCAAATTGGGTCCCGAAAGCAAGAGCGGAGGTGAGACCACCGGTGCGTACGTTTGCCAAAATCTCGGTGACCGCGCTTCGAGTCGCGGACTCGATGGCGGCGTCGCGGGCGAGAGTGGCTAAAATCTTCTCAGTCGTTTCGGGCGTTAAGCGCTCCCGTTGCATCATTGGCCGGACGCTACACCTTTAGGCGTTCTGCAGTGCTGAATAAATTCAACCCTTGAGGGGTGTGTTAGCGGAGCGAAAATTCTGCGAAGTACATCCGACGCGCGGTGTTGTTCATCTGTATGCCGGTAAACACCATCGCTACACGATCGGACCGATAGATCAGCGGTGAATTGGTCTCATCGATCGTCGTCCAGCTGTTCACCGCGATGTCTTGAGCGGCGATCCCGGTGATCGGCACCGAGCGCCACATCCAGTGGTCTCCGCGATCGTTTGACACGCCAATACGAACGGTGTCTCGCGCTCCCGATGCAATGATGACCAGCGTATCGTCGTCGACAATTTGCAGGCGGGCGTAGCTATCAAGGCAACCCATCGCGATGGTGCTCACCATCCCTCCTGGCAGAATTCGAAACAGCTTTGTGCACTCGGTGGCGAGCGCCGTTTTGACGTAGGACAACGCATAAATAGTCTGGTTGGGCGCTACATCCAGATCGGTCGGAAACGCGCCCACCTCACCCGCTGCGATTGGGACGTCGGGCGTAATCCTGAGAATCCTCGTGGCAGTGTTAACTCCGAGCGAATAGAGCGAGGCCGCTGGGTAGCCAGCGTTGGATCCTCCGCCGGGATCAAACTCGCCTACAAACATGAGCTCGGACTGATTCGAAAACGCCGTGCTGGGGTACAGCAGATAGCGCCCAGGCTCGCTTAAAACCGGAGCGGGCGAGAGCCTTCCACCGCGAAAGCGCTGCACATGGCGGGCCCAGCTCCCGTCGGCAAGACTCCAGTGCACCGAGTCGTCGGGCGCGACCGCGATCCCCATATAACCATTGGACAATACAGTCCATTCATTATAGTTGCCGTAAGCGTCCCATCGAAGCGCTCCCAGCGGGTCTCGGGCCGAGAACCCAAGATGATAAAAGCGTGAGACAAGCCCCGCAGAGTTTGCTCCGCCCTGAAAGCAGCTTCGGTCCATCCCCGGGGCGTACTGAAGGCAGTCGAACACCAAGTGCAGCGTTCGTGCGCGGTCCATCACGATCCCGGGCGGTTGATGAGGGTAGACGATTCTCGCCACTTCGCTCCACGGGGCAGGGGCTCCGCCGGGGCCATTGCCGCGGGGACGCTGCAAAATGGCACTGTATCGAAGGGTGTGATCTGCCGGCGCAAAGGTGTAATTGACGTAATAAAAGCTCTCGTCGCCGGTGAGCTTGGGGAGGTGCGCGTTCCACGTTGAGGGTGTGGTGGCCTCAACGGGTGCCTCAAACACAAGCTGCGCTTGAATCGTAGGAGGAACGCGAATTTGCAAGCTTCCCGCGTCTTGCACGTCTTGCACGTCCGCTGCGGCGCTCGCGTCCACATCGGTTGGGACTCGCCCATCGGTGGCCTCTAAGTTGGCATCCAGAGTCGAGTCGATGGCGTGGGTATCCGCAAGCCGCGCTGGTTGATCGGCCTGGACGACATCGAATCGAACAACGTCTCGCGAAGCGCCAATCTGATCCTCGCAGCCAGCAACGGTCGCGACTTGCAGCAGGCAAAGTGAGACGTACTTGGTGTGGGCAAATGGCTGTAGGCGTCGCAAGATGGTTCGCCCATGCTACGCTCTATCAATCCCGTTGATCGTCTTTTTCGTCGATTCGAAGTAAGGTGCGCCCTTATGGCTGTTACCGATCCGTCCGCGTCTCCCATTGTCCCCAATCGCTCTGCGGCCGGCAAAGCGACACTGCTTGGAATGTTGACCAGTCCGCGGGCATTGGTTCGGTTTTTTCGTGATCCCAAGGCGCCAAAGTGGTCCAAGGGCTTTTTTGTATTCGCTATGATCTATGTTGTTTCGCCCATTGACGCAGTGCCAGAACTGTTTGTCCCGCTGCTGGGATTCTTAGACGACATTGGGTTCGCGACCATCGCGCTGACGTGGTTGGCGTCGACCGCTGCCAAGTACAAGAATCAGATCGACGAAGAAAAAATCAAGGTGATCGACTCGTCGGTCCCCACCGATGTGAGCAAAGCGGCGCTATAATGTTGCCGTTTGCGGGATCCTAGTCCGTTTTCACGGCGCCATCGACCCAGCCATGCTCTTCGCGTCGGGCGATCAGGCAGGGCTCGGTTCCAACGGGAAACCAGCGACAGTTATCTGGACGCATCTCGTAGATTCCACATTTGTTGTCGTTGTGCAGGTGCACGCATCGACCGTTGGGTTCGAGCGACATGAGCTTCACGCCTTTTACCGTTCGGACCCACGGCTTGCGCTGCAGCTCGTCTCGGCCAGCCTCTCGAAATCGCGCGAAGTCGTCGTCGTCAAGGACCACTCTGTTTTTCGTGCAGCAGGCACCACACTCTAAGCAATCGAACGAGACCTCGCGGCTTGACGCTTCGTACACGCTGTCTCGCTCGCACCAACTCTCGACCTCGTGTTCGTAGCAGTGTTGCACCCTACTCCACGCGAGCCCCTTTGCGACGCCGCGCAAGATGGGAGAAAAATTTTCGCGGTAAACCGCCATCATCGCCCAGTACGGAAACTCAGTCATGGTGCCATCGGGCTCCATCGGCAGCAGCATCCACGCGCTAGGTTGCTTCTGCGCCGTCTGTCGCCAGACGAGCGCGCAGCCACCCGATCGGACCCAAATCGCAGCATTTTTGAGCCATTTTTCTTTAAAAGAGCGCCAGACTGGTCGTCGAATGGTTTGCATTTTTCACCCACAGCCCGAACACCGTTCTACCAACGCGGTCAAGACTAATCGCCGAGTGACGCCGACCCACACTGAGCCGTGTAGATGTGGGTGAGTGCATTGATTCGTTTGGTTCAATTGCAAATTTTGAGCGTACACTCCCGCGCGAAAAACGATGGACAACAAGACGATCGGCGTACTGAAAGAGCAAGCCACGCTCGAGAAGCGAGTCGCGGTTACACCCGAGTCGACCAAGAAGTTATTGGCGCTGGGATTTAACGTTTTCGTCGAAGCGGGCTGTGGCCTCCTCGCCGGAATCTCAGACGACGCCTTTGCTGCAGCAGGCGCCACTGTGACCGATGGTGACACTGTCATAGCAAAAGCTGACATTTGGTTGAAAGTCCGACCGCCGTCGTTGGTTGAGGTCGAGCGCGCGCGCGAGGGCCAGCTGCTCATCTCGCTCATCCAGCCAGAGCGCAACCCCGATTTGCTTGGGGCGCTCGCGTCCAAGAAGGTAAACGCGTTGGCGCTTGAGAGGATTCCCCGCGTGACACGCGCGCAGAAGATGGACGTGCTGAGCTCAATGGGCAACCTTGTGGGCTACCGAGCTGTGATCGAATCGGCTGCAAATTTGCAGAATTTTTTTGGTCCTCAGGTGACCGCAGCGGGCTCGACGCCACCGACCAAAGTCCTGATCATCGGTGCCGGCGTCGCAGGTCTGGCTGCCATTGGCGCAGCCCGGGCGTTAGGCGCAGAGGTTCGTGCGTTTGATACGCGGGATGCAGCGCGGGAGCAGGTCGAGTCGCTTGGCGCGACGTTTTTGTCCGTCACGATTCAAGAGAGCGGCGACGGTGGTGGCGGGTACGCGAAGGTGATGAGCCCAGAGTTTATCGCAGCGGAGATGGAGCTCTTTCGGGTGCAGGCGCGAGAGGTCGACGTGATTATCACCACCGCATTGGTGCCTGGAACCAAAGCACCGACCCTGGTCCCCCGGGACGTGGTTGAGTGCCTAAAGCGCGGGAGTGTCATCGTCGATTTGGCTGCAGAACAAGGCGGAAACTGCGAACTCACGGTTCCGGGAGAGATTGTTCATCACAACGGCGTCGCGATTGTTGGGCACACGGACATGGCAAGCAGAATGGCCGCGGTGGCATCAAGGTTTTTCGCGAACAACCTGGTGCACCTGCTGTCGGACATGGGCGGCGGAGGGGAGAAATGGAAGATCGATCTCACCGACGACGTGATTCGTCCTGCGATGGTTGTTCATGACGGAGAGATTCTTCCGCCGCCCCCGCGCAAAGAGCCATCACCGAAGGTCGCGGCGATCAAGAGCATCAAGCCCCCGTCACCAGAGGCGCAGCCGAAGCAGAAAGAAATCACGAGTCCCGTGCGCCGCGCGTGGGGAAGCAACTTGGCTGGCATGGTGATTATCGGGCTTGTGTTTTTGCTCGGTCGATTCGCTCCGCGTGATTTTTTGCAGCACATGACGGTGTTTGTGTTGGCTTGCTTTGTCGGCTGGCAGGTGATCTGGTCCGTCAGCCCTTCGCTGCACACTCCCTTGATGAGCGTCACCAACGCCATCAGCGGGATCATCGTTGTGGGTGGGATGGTGCAGGTTGGGACCGGCTTTAACGTCGCGACCGTTCTTGGCGCAGCAGCGGTGTTTTTCGCTGCGATTAACATCGCCGGTGGATTTTTAGTGACCCAGCGAATGCTCAAAATGTTTCGCCAGGGCGAAAGGTCGGAGGGTTAATCAATGACTCCGGGAATGATCACCATCACGTACTTGGTGGCTGGCGTATTTTTTATTCGAGCCCTCGGTGGGCTCTCAAAACAGGCCACTGCGTCTGTCGGCAACCTCTACGGAATCGCTGGAATGATCCTCGCGATTGTCGTCACTGCGATCTCGTGGCTCACGCACGGGACGCCCACCTTTGGCACGATCGTGTTAGCCGTCGCGCTGTTTGGCGGCGGGATGCTTGGGGCAGGACTCGCGCGCCGTGTCGAGATGACCGGGATGCCCGAGCTGGTGGCGGTGCTTCACAGCTTCGTGGGGCTGGCTGCGGTGTTCGTTGGGATTAGCTCCCATCTTTCGCCGCAGGGAGACGAGCTTCACGGCGATTTGCTCACCGTGCATCGCGTTGAGATTTGGGTTGGCATTGCCGTCGGTGCCATCACGTTTACCGGGAGCGTGATCGCGTGGGGCAAGCTTCGAAGCTTGATCTCTGGCAAGCCACTTTTGTTGGCCGGACGACATGCGCTCAACGCGGCGATTGCGCTGGCGATCATTGGGCTTGCGGTGCCCTTTCTCAGCTCAACAAGCCCAGCGGCAGGGATGCCATACATCGGTGCGATGGTGGTGCTTGCGGGCCTGCTGGGAGTGCATCTGGTCATGGCGATTGGAGGCGCTGACATGCCCGTGGTGGTCTCGCTGCTCAACAGCTACTCTGGCTGGGCAGCGGCTGCTGCTGGATTTATGCTCGCCAATGACCTGCTCATTGTCACCGGCGCGCTCGTTGGCGCCAGCGGAACCATCCTCTCAATCATCATGTGTCGTGCGATGAACCGCTCAATTCTAAGCGTCGTGTTTGGCGGGTTTGGCACCGCGGACGCGAAGGTCAGCACGGCCGCAGTCGCGGGTGAAGTGCATGAGCTGAAGTCCGAAGAGGTCGCGAAGAGGCTTCTTCATGCCAAGCAGGTGATTGTGGTTCCGGGCTATGGGATGGCGGTCGCACGGGCGCAGTCTTCGGTGCGGGACCTCGCCAAACTGTTGCGCGATCGAGGGATCAAAATTCGTTTTGCGATTCACCCCGTCGCGGGACGTTTGCCCGGACACATGAACGTGCTGTTGGCGGAGGCCGGGGTTCCGTACGACACGGTGATGGAGATGGAAGAGATTAACCGTGATTTTCCACAGACGAATGTGGTCCTCGTGATCGGCGCCAACGACATCGTCAACCCAGGCGCCCTGGACGACCCTGGTAGCCCGATCTACGGTATGCCAGTGCTCGAAGTGTGGAAGAGCGAGCTGGTCGTGGTGTTCAAACGCGGCATGGCGGCTGGGTACGCAGGCGTTGAAAACCCTCTGTTTTTTCACGCCAATTGCCGGATGCTCTTTGGCGATGCGGGCAAATCCATGACCGCCCTCGTCAACGCTGTTCGCAACTACGTCGACTGACCAAGCACCATCGTCGTCGGCCACAGCACCTTGCCTTCTGTCACAACCAACGGAAGTGCAACCATTCGGGGATGCTCACTGTTCAACTCTGCCGCGGCTTGCGCCGCTTTGCGAGCTTGCTCTCGGTCGCGCAACGCGAGATGCCCACGGACCAGCGCGTGATGTGCCTCCCAGGATCGCGGCGCAAGCTCGATTGACTTCTGTGCGGCGGCAATCGCTTCGGGCCCCCGACCCAGAGATGTCAGAACCTCTGCGAGCTCAGCCCATCCACCAGAACCCTTGGGATAGTCCACGACAATTTTTTCTGCCTGAACGAGCGCCTCTTCGAGTCTCGCTTGCAACCGCAGCGCGACCGCGATCGCGACCATGTGTCCTTCTGCCTTATTTTTTGCGAGCGCCACTCGCGCAAACTGTTCTGCAAGGACCGGCTCACCCAAGAGGTTCAAAATCTGCGCGCCGATCGAGTGCGCCCACTCATCGGTCGATGTCACTGCCGCTCCTTTGAGCGCGAGCTCGCGCTGAAGCTTTGGCTCAATCATCGCCTCAGCCAACGCGTACCCCCACATCGTGTGGTACCGGCCCCACGAGGGGTACAGTTCTGCGGCGCGTTTGAGCGATTCGTGCGCTGTGGCGGGACGGTTGCATTGCACGCGACACCATCCCACTCGGTAGTGCGCGTAGGCGTTAGCAGGCGCGGCTTTCACCGCTTGAAGGGCTGTGAGTTCAGCGGCATCCCAGAGTTTTTGCCGGTCAGAGGTCTGCGATAAAATCAGAAGCGCGCCAGCATTCGTTGGGGCAAACGCGAGCGCTGCGATCGCTTCGCGCTCTGCTCCTACCGCGTCCCCCGCGTTTAACGCATCCTGAGCGCGCTTAAGGTGGCTTGCAAAATTGTCCGCGCGGATGTCGATCGGCACGTCAGTCTAACGACTTTCGTAGACCTTACCTCGGGGCAGCTCGACAGCGCTGAGATGGCCGCCTTTGCCCGAGCCCGTGTCGAGACCGACCAGATCACCCCGAGTCCACACATCGCCTGGATCATCAAGCCAACGGGCAATCACCCCAAGGTGGTCCGTTGGCAGCTCGGTCACGGGGGTGTGGCCAAACACAACGCGTTTGCCGGCATACGTCCGATAAAACGTCGGATCCCTCATCCAAATCAACGGCGGCTCGCGACCGTCTCTCGGGTGCTTCCAGTCGCCCTCGTCACCATCGAGTCCCGCGTGGACATAGATCGCATGCTCATCTTCATAATAGCACGGAAGCTGTTTGAACCACTGATACACCGGGTCCGGAAACCAGCTTCGCACATCACACATCTTCGCGATCTCTTCGTGTGGAAGCGGCTCATCCAGCGGGAGTCTCACCCCACTGGTGTAGGATCGAAACGTGTCCGGACACCCATTGGCTCGAGGCAGCAGAAAGCCTAAGTGGGGTGTGCTGTCATAGCAGTCCATCCAGAGGTCTTCGTGGTTGCCTCGAAGAGTGATGACTTTGTGTTTTGCCGTCGCAACGAGTGATTGTACAAGCTCCACGACGCCCTTCGAGTCGGGGCCGCGGTCCACGTAGTCGCCTAAAAACACCATGGTGTCTTCAGGCTCAAGCGTTGGAAGCTTCGCGAGCAAGCGATTGAGCGCCTCGCACTCTCCGTGAATGTCGCCAATCACAATGGTCTTTTGGGTCATTGAGTTAAGGGACAATAACCTTATCGAACGACGATTGCACCACGGTACATGTCCATTCCGCATGTGAAGGCGAGCCGCCCGGAGGCCGGTGTATGCAGATTCACTACGACTCGCTGATTGAGCGGTAAATCAATCGTTCGCCCGTCTGAAGGGATCTTCAACTGCTGTCCGCAGCACTCGTCGGTGGTTCGGAGAAATGTCAGAGAAATGTCTGAGTTCGCCGCCGCAGAGATTGCTGCAGGATGATACCCCGAGCCGTTGACGGTGACTGTGGTGCTGGTCGTCCATGGGATCGGCGCCTGCTCCGCAGCTGGGGTTTGAGTGGGATGTCGCTTGCAGCTGGTGATACCGGCGAAGAGTAAAAGGCAGATTGTCGCGCGCATAGGATTGTGAGCTCAGAGTGTAAGCTACTCGAGGGACGACCGTTACTCCTGTGAAGTGAGTGACGGTGCAAATCTTTTTCAGCCTTGCCCCGTCTGAAGAATGCATACCCCTGCACCGTCCTCGGAGTCCTGTATGAAGCCCTCGTCTGTCTTTCGTATCGCTGGTGGAATCGCTGCTTTTTCTCTCTGCCTCGTCGCTCAAACCGCCGACGCACTCCGAGTTGCACCACACGGCGATTGGATCGCCCCTCCGGGATCTCCCATGCCTCGACAGCCACCTCCGCACTGGACACAAGTCCAGGTGGTGAACCCGCATGTCGCAGCGTGGCGCAGCTGGCTGCAGGCACAGCGTCCAATGCAGATCGCTCGGCTGCGTCAGTACGCCAATGCTGGGATTTTTCCTGAAAACCGCGTGCGCCCAGGACGGATCAACGTGTTTATCGATGGCAATGGTCGGCTCTGCGCATTTGCAAACCTGCTTGCTCTCTCGGGTCACCGTGCGCTCGTCGACGAGACTTCACAGACCAACAATTTCGTTCGCTTTTCCGACGTCCAAAATGGACCGCTGACCGCTTGGGCGCTCTCATCGGGTCTTACACGTGAAGAGATCATTCGAGTCCAAGAGCCATACGAGTACATTCCTCAGGGGGTGCCCCAAAACGTTCAATGGCAGGCGGAGCAAGCTGAGCGCGCGCGCTTGCAGGCGCATTTTACCAACCTGATCAACGAGCTTGAAGCCAATGGGGATCAATCGATAGAGCTTTCACTGTCACGATTGGGAGCGAATTTGCAGGCCAATCCGCATGATTTGTCGCAAGACTACACCATCGCTCAGGTGATCAACCCAGTGGTTCACCCGTATAATCCGGTCGTGTACCCCGTGGTGTATCCCGTGCAACCCCAGCCCGTGCAGGTGATCTATCCTGTGCAAGTGATCCAACCCGTCGTGTATCCGACGCCACAGCCTGTCGTCGTGTATGCGCCACCGCAGTATCCGCAGCCGGTGTATCAGCAGCAGTATCAGCAGCAGTACCAACGGCCCATGCGAGTGAATCCAAACTGGCAAAACCCAGTCGTGTATCAGCCTCCGCAACAACGACAGGTTGTCGTGATGCAGGTGCAGGATCAACCGCAACCTCAGCAGGTGGTTGTCCA